>JBKQQE010000583.1:0-21816 GCA_052326245.1 Xanthobacteraceae bacterium
GCCCTTGGCGCCCGCGCCGACCACCGCCTCGTAGGCAGCGCGGGTGAACGGCAAGGCGTCGGAGGCGGCGAGCGCGCCCAGCATCGCCGCGGAGATCATGCTGCCGTTGCTGGCCGCGAGACTCTCCATGTCGAAGGCGATGACGCGGCGCGCGGCGAAATCGGTGGCGTCGGTGACGACGACCGGATCGCCGATATTGTTGCCAGGCTTTTCCTTTTCCGCCACCGCGTAGGCGCGGTGGGTCGAGGCGATCAGCGTGGTGCGCTCCGGCGTCACCAGGCCGCGCAATACCGAGCGGCCGGCCTCCATCAGCTCGGCCGCCATCACCACGTCGACATCGCCGGGGGTGGGCATCAGCGACAGCACCGGCGCGACGCCGTCGCGCGGCGGCAGCGCCTCGATATAGTAGATGGTCGCGCCGGTGCGCTGGGCGACGCCGGGCACCGAGGTCGACTGCGCGACCCAGCCCTGCGACTCCGCGACCTCGACGATCCAGTCGGCCAGCACGCCGCCGCCCTGCCCGCCCATGGCGAGGATCGCGATCGACAGCGGCTTTTCGCGCGACAGCCGTTGCGGCCGGTTCTCTGCGACATCGCTCATGGTGACGCTCTCAGTCCGCGAACGCGACCCGGCGCGATTCACGCCGATGCTGCAGCCAGCCGATCACCGCGCCGCGCAGCCGCGCCAGCAAGCGGTCCCAGCCGGTGGGATTGAAGACGATGTCGGCGCGATAGAACGACGGGCACAGCACCGCCGCCTCCGACACTTCGCCGCAATTGCCGCAACCGACGCAGGAGTTGTCGATGGCGGCGACCGGATCGTCCTTGAGCGGGTCGTCGGTCTGCTTCAGCGACAGCGAGGGGCAGCCCGATAGCCGGATGCAGGCGTGATCGCCGGTGCAGACCTCCTCGTCGACGCCGAAGCGTTCCTTGACCACGCGCTCGCCGCCGGCAACCGCCTTGGCGAACAGCGGCCGCACCCGGCGCTGCTTGTTAAGCATGCATTCGGACGAGGCGAC
Organism: Xanthobacteraceae bacterium; assembly: GCA_052326245.1. Taxonomy (GTDB): domain Bacteria; phylum Pseudomonadota; class Alphaproteobacteria; order Rhizobiales; family Xanthobacteraceae; genus Bradyrhizobium_A. The sequence goes on from JBKQQE010000583.1 coordinate 1,019, forward strand.
GATGATCTTCGGCCCCTTCTCCGTGGTGGTCAGCGCTTCCCGCATGGTGTCGCGCATCTGCGCCACATCATAGGTGCGGTCGATCTGGCGGACCCAGGTCGCGCCGACGCCCTTGACCGCGTCGACGATGGAGTTGTTGGTCTTGCGGCGCGGGTTCTGCGCGCGCGACGACAGAATGTCCTGCCCGCCGGTGGCGGCGGAATAATAATTGTCGACGATCAGGATCACGCCGTCCTGCTTGTTGAACACCGCGTTGCCGATCGAGGAGGCGAGCCCATTGTGCCAGAAGCCGCCGTCGCCCATCACCGAGATGGCGCGCCGGTCGGACGTGACGTTGAAGGCCGAGGCGGATGCCGGCCCCAGCCCGTAGCCCATCGTGGTGCCGCCGAGGTTGAACGGCGGCAGGATCGAGAACAGATGGCAGCCGATGTCCGCGGAAATATGGTGCGGGCCGAGCTCCTGCTCCGTCAGCTTCAGCGCGGCGAAGATCGGACGTTCCGGACAGCCGGTGCAGAACCCCGGCGGCCGCGGCGGCACGACTTCCGCCAGCGCCTTGATCTTTTCGTGACCGAGCACCGCCGAGGGATCGGGAATCGGCGGCTGGTTGCCGAGCAGCGGCAGCGCGTGGGCCTGCAGGAAGGCGCGCAGGCCCTTGACCACCACCTGCGCGGTGTATTCGCCGCCCATCGGCAGCACGTCCTTGCCGCTGACCCTGGTCTGGATGTCGCGCCGGCGCAGCAGGGTGTTCAAGGCCTGCTCGAGAAAGTCGGGCGCCCCCTCCTCGACCATCAGCACCGCCGACTTGCCGGCGCAGAATTCGACCACCTCGTCCTCGATGATCGGATAGGCGACGTTCATCACGTAGAGCGGAACGGCGGATTCGCCGTAGACGTCGGCGAGGCCGAGCTGCTGCAGCGCGCGCAGCACGGTGTTGTAGAGGCCGCCGAGCACGATGATGCCCACCGGGCCGTCCTCCGGCCCGAACACCTCGTTGAGCTTGCGGCTCTTGACGAACTCGATCGCGGCCGGCCAGCGCCGCTCCAGCTTCTCCTTCTCATGCAGGAAGGAGGCCGGCGGCAGCACGATGCGGTTGACGTCGCGCGAGGGGTTTTCCATCGCCTGGCGCAGCGTAAACGCCGGACGCTTGTTGTCCTTGGCGACGAACTGACCGTGCACGTGGCAGGTTCGGATCCGGACTTCCAGCATCACCGGCGTGTTGGTCGCCTCCGAGAGCTCGAAGCCCTGTTCGACCATCTTCACCAGCATTTCCAGATTGGGCCGCGGGTCAAGCAGCCAGATCTGCGACTTCATGGCGTAGGCGTGGCTGCGCTCCTGCATGATCGAGGAGCCTTCGCCGTAGTCTTCGCCGATGACGATGAGGGCGCCGCCGGTGACGCCGCCCGAGGCGAGGTTCGATAGCGCATCGGCCGCGACATTGGTGCCGGCGGTCGACTTCCAGGTCACCGCGCCGCGCAGCGGATACATCACCGAAGCCGACAGCGTCGCGGCGGCGGCGGCCTCCGACGCCGAAGTCTCGAAATGAACGCCGAGTTCGTCCATCACGTCCCTGGCGTCCGCCAGCACATCCATCAAATGCGAGATCGGCGCGCCTTGATAGCCTGCGACGTAGGACACACCGGACTGCAGCAGCGCCTTGGTGATGGCGAGAATGCCCTCGCCCTTGAAGACCTCGCCGGCGCCGAGCCGCAGGTCCTGAACCTCACGCTCGAAGGACCTTTCCGCCATGGGCCTGCTCTCCCGTTATCGGCCACCCAATTATTTGCAACAGCATATTTAGAGCAGCGGCGCCTGTCAATTGGGCAGTTTTTCGCACGAAAAAAGGCAAGTTTGCCGTCGAATATAGTTTCATATCCATACATCTGCGTCGCGGCGCTTGCTTCGGAACTTTGGGAATGTTAAGCTTCAAATATTCAGGTTGATAATACCTGGAGAGCACAATTCGGCGGCGTTTGGATCGCTGAGCGCCGCGCCCGCGATGACGGGCCGGTTTATAAGGGGAGATCAAGCATGACGTTTACACGACGCCAAACTCTCGCTCTCGGCGCGAGCGCATTCCTAACCGATCTTCTGTTCGCTCATGGCAGCCCAGCGCAGGCCGCCGGCAAGACCACGCTGACCATCGCCTTCAACGTCAATCTGCCTTCGTTCGATCCGACCTCCGGTCCGTCGGCGGTCAATCCGACGATCCAGGCCATCTATCGCTCGGTATTCGACCAATATATCGGCCAGAAGCCGGACCTCTCGTTCACGCCGGGCCTGCTCACCGCCTGGGGCTGGAATGACGACAAGACCAAGCTCTGGATGGACGTGCGCAAGGACGTGAAGTGGCACGACGGCTCGCCGTTCACGCCGGAAGACGTGGTCTGGTCGCTCGACCGCGCGGCCAAGAAGGACGGCGCCAATCCGATCCAGTTCATCTGGTCGACCGCCGGCAACTACAAGATCGAGGGCAACCGCATCACCGGCGACGTGCTGCGCTACGAACCGACCTTCTTCATGTGGATGGCATTCCTCACCGGCTACGTGCTGCCCAAGGCCTATTACGAGAAGGCGGGCGCCGAGGGCTTCGAGAAGAAGCCGATCGGCACCGGCCCGTACATGGTCGACGAATATTCGGGCAATGCCTTCCTGCGGCTGAAGGCCAACCCGAACTACTGGGGCGGCAAGCCCGCTTTCGAGACCGTGATCTTCAAATTCGTGCCGGACGCCACCACGCGGGTCGCCGAGATCGAATCCGGATCGTCAGACGTCACGCTCGAGGTGCCCTACGAGGAGTTCAACCGCCTCAAGAACGTCAAGGGGCTGGCCGGCGTGGCCAAGCCGATCTCCGACATCGGCATGATCTTCATCACCAACAAGGACGTGATGCTCGACAAGAATGTCCGCCTCGCGGCCATTCACGCCATCGACAAGAAGGCGATCGTCGATCGCCTGCTGCTCGGCTACGGCGTGCCGATCGACACGCTCGAGGCGCCGGAATACGCGGCCTACGATCCGTCGATCAAGACCCCCTACGATCCGAAGAAGGCGACCGAACTGCTCGCGGCTTCCGGCTTCTCGCCGCAGAAACCTGCCAAGTTCACCATCCAGACGACGCGCGGCTTCAAGCCGAAGGATTACGAAATGATCCAGGCGATCGTCGGCATGTGGCGCAAGGTCGGCATCGAGGCGGAGATCGAGGTCTACGAGATCGCCAAGCACTTCGAGCTGCGCACCACCCACAAGCTGGCGCCCGCCGCGTTCTACAACTGGGGCAACGCGATCGCCGATCCGACCACCTCGACCGGGTTCGCGATGTTCGGCCCGTCGCCGCATTCGGGCTGGAAGTCCGACGATCTCGACGCCAAGATCGGTCCGTTGTGGGGCGAAAAGGACGAAAAGAAGCGCATCGACGGCTGGAAAGCGGTCGATAAGTACATCGCCGAGCAGGGCTACGTCATCCCGCTGCTGCAGTATGTCCAGCCAGTGGTGTATAAAGCCGACCTCAAGGTGATCCCGAATACCTCGGGCGCGCTGCAGCCGACGCTCGTCTCCAACGCCTGACGGACGCGCTTGAAACCTGGGCTCCAAAGGCCCGGAAAAACCGCCCGCGGCGGTCTCGCCGCGGGTGGAAATTTTTGCGATGCTTCGGGCGACCGACGACGAATATGAGACACCGATGATCGCCCTCGCCGTCCTGAAGCGATTGGCCATGGCACTTGGGACGCTGGCCGGCGTCGCCATTGTCGTCTTCCTGCTGCTGCGCGTCGTTCCCGGCGACCCGATCGCGATGATGATTTCGCCGGGCGCGAGCGCCGCCGACATCGCCGCGCTCCGCGCCCATTACGGGCTCGACGGCAGCCTGCTCTCGCAATTCGGCATCTGGGTCCGATCGGCGCTCGGCGGCGACTTCGGCGTTTCGATCTCGCTGCACCGCGACGTGCTGCAGCTGCTCGGCGAGCGGCTGCCGGCGACGCTCGAACTGGCTATCGCCGCGCTCGAATTCGCGGTGGTGGTCGGCGGCTTCGTCGCGATCGTCGGCGCGCTGGCGCGGCGCACCGCGCTGGAGTCGGTGATCGACGCGGTCAACGGGCTGTTCCTCGCCGTCCCCGATTTCGTCTGGGCGCTGGCGCTGGTGCTGGTGTTCGGCGTGGTGCTGCCGATCCTGCCGCTGACCGGACGGCTCAATCCCAGCGTCAGCTCGGGCATGATCACGCCGTTCTACTGGGCCGAAAGCCTGTTGCGCTTGTGTTTCGACGTCTTCGCCGATCTGACGCTGCATCTCGCCATGCCGGTGCTCGCGCTCGGCCTGCCGCTGGCCGCGGTGATCGCTCGCGTGCTGAAGGGCGCGCTCAACGAGGCGATGGCGCAGGATTACATCCTGCTGGCAAAGCTCAAGGGCATGTCGAGGCTGCGGCTGGTGCTGCAGGAGGCGCTGCGCAACGCCGTCGGGCCGACGCTGGCGCTCACCGGCGTGCAGTTCACCTTCCTGATCGGCGGCACGGTTATCGTCGAGCGCATCTTCGCCTATCCCGGCATCGGCAACATGGCGATCGACGCCGTCATCAACCGCGACCTGCCGCTGATCCAGGGCCTGGTGCTGATCTTCGCCGTCATTTTCATCGCCATCAACATCGCGGTCGACCTGCTCGTCGCGCTGTTCAATCCGAAGCTGCGCCATGGTTAGAACGCGAACGGCGAAGGCCGAACTCCTGCCGGCGCCCGCGGCGCGGTCGGCGCAGACGATGATGTTCGGAGACTGCCGATGTCCGTGACTGCGACGTCCGTTGCGCCGGCCGCCGGCGGTCCGAGCCTGCTGGCGCGGCGCCTGCGGGCCGTTCTCGCCGAGCCGAAAGTGACCGTTGGCGGCGGCTTCATCCTGGCGCTGCTCGTGATCGCGATTTTCGCGCCCTGGATCGCGCCGAAGAACCCGCTGGACCAGGATCTGATGCTGGCCTCGCTGCCGCCGGCGGGCGCCGCCGGCAGCGAACCCGGCTACCTGCTCGGCACCGACGCGCTCGGCCGCGACGTGCTGTCGCGGCTGATCTTCGGCTCGCGCGTCGCGCTGACCGTCGCCTTCGTCGCGGCGAGCCTGGCGGCGCTGATCGGCACCACGCTCGGCCTGCTCGCCGGCTGGTATCGCGGCTGGGTCGACATCGCGGTCTCGCGCCTGGTCGACATCTGGATGGCGTTTCCGCCGGTGCTGCTGTCGATCCTGCTGGTCGCGGTGCTCGGCGCCGGGGTCGGCTCGGTGATCGCGGCGATCGCGATCATCGACTGGACACGCTTCTGCCGCGTCGTGCGCGCCGAGACCATGGCGCAGGCCCAGAGCGAATATGTCACCGCCGCGCGCGCCATCGGCTATCCCCGGTTTCACATCCTTTTCCGCGAGATCCTGCCCAACGTCGCGCCGGCGCTGCTGGCGCTGGTCAGCCTCGAAATGGGCATCGCGGTGATCGTCGAGGCGATCCTGTCCTTTGTCGGCCTCTCGGTGTCGTCGGATACCCCGACCTGGGGCGGCATGATCGCCGAAGGGCGCCAGTTCATCCATCAGAGCTGGTGGGTGCTCGCCGCGCCGCTGGCGGCGCTGTTCGCCACCGTGCTTGCCTTCAACCAGCTCGGCGATGGTCTGCGCCGCGCGCTCGATCCGGTGCTGCGGCGATGAACGGCTCGATCCTGCGTATCCGCAATCTCAGCGCCGTGTCCGACCTGGAAGGCGGGGCGCCGATCCTGCGACGGGTCAATCTCGATCTCGCTCCCGGCGAGGTGCTTGGCCTGGTCGGCGAAAGCGGCGCCGGCAAGTCGACCATCGCCAAGGCGCTGCTCGGCGTGCTGCCGCGCACGGTTCGGATCACCGAGGGCGACATCGTGTTCGACGGCAAGGACCTCCGTGCGCTGCCGCCGAAGGCCCTGCGGCAGATCTTCGGCGACGAGATCGCGCTGATCCCGCAGGATCCGCTGACCGCGCTCAATCCGGGCCGCCGCATCGAGCTGCAGCTCACCGACGGGCTGCGCATGCGGCGCAAGCTTGGCTGGCAGGACGCACGCGCGCGCGCGCTGAAGCTGCTCGCGGAAGTCCATATTACCGACCCCGAACGGGTGATGCGGGCCTATCCGCACGAGCTCTCCGGCGGCATGCGCCAGCGCGTGCTGATCGCGGCGGCCTTCGCGCTGGAACCGAAGATGATCGTCGCCGACGAGCCGACGACGGCGCTCGACGTCACCGTGCAGAAGCAGATCCTGCGGCTCATTCGCGGCCTTCAGGAGGCGTATCGGACCGCCGTGATCTTCGTGACCCATGACCTTGGCGTGGTGGCGCAGATCTGCGATCGGGTCACGCTGCTGTTTTCCGGCGCGGTGATCGAATCCGGGCCGACCGAACAGGTTCTCGGCCAGCCCAGGCACCCCTACACGCGGGCGCTGATTGCCGCAGGGCCGCGCTACGACCGGCCGGACGCCGGATTGAAGCCGGTGCCGGAGGAGGTCATCGCGCAATCGCGCGCCGACGTCGCCGCAACGGACACGAGGCAACGCACGTGACCGACGACCTGATCTCCGCCAAGGGCATCGAAGTCACCTATCGCGGCCAGACCGTCGGCGGCGTCAAGGTGCTGCATGGCGTCGACGTGCGCATCGGCCGGCGCGAGACCGTCGGCATTGTCGGCGAATCCGGCTCCGGCAAAACGACGCTCGGCCGCGCGCTGCTGAGACTGGTGGACGTCACCGCCGGGACCATCACATTCGACGGCCGGGATATCACCCATCTTCCCGAAGCGAAGATGCGGCCGCTGCGGCGGCGGGCGCAGATGATCTTCCAGGATCCGATGGCGTCGCTCAATCCGCGCCACACGGTGCGCCGGATTCTCACCGAGCCCCTGCTGTTCCACCGCGTCGCCGCGGACAAGGCCGAGGCCGAGCGGCGGGTGCGGCAGTTCTTCGACCGCGTCGCGCTGCCGCTGGCCTGCCTCGACCGCACGCCGCACGAATTGTCCGGCGGCCAGCGCCAGCGGGTCGGCATCGCGCGCGCCGCGCTGCTGGAGCCGGACTTTGTTCTCGCCGACGAAATCGTTTCCGGCCTCGATGTCTCGACCCAGGCGCAGGCGCTCAACCTCCTGAAGACGCTGACGCGCGACCTCGGCCTCGCGATGGCGTTCATCAGCCACGATCTCTCGGTGATCCGCGCGGTCTGCGACCGCGTCTATGTCATGCGCAACGGCCTCGTTGTCGAGGAGGGGCGGTGCGAAGACGTGTTCGCCGCGCCCGCCCATCCCTATACGCGGCTGCTGATCGACGCCATCCCGCTGCCGGAAATCGATCGCGGCTGGCTCGACCGCAACCGCGCCGACGCCATCGCCGCCGAGGGGTAACCCGGCCGTGCGCTTCAGCCGCCTTTGACGGGCCTCGTCGCCGGAAAGCGCCCGAGGATGCTTTCGACCTCCTCGTCCGTGACCTGACGAAAATCGTTGTAGAAGTAGCCGATCGCGCCGAATAGCCCCGGTGTCTCGAGGCAAACCAGATCATCGACCATCGACCGCAGCGCCTCGACGGTCTCGGCCGGCGCGACGGGGACCGCAAGCACCAGCTGTTTCGGCCCGCGCTGACGGGTTGCCTGCAACGCAGCCTTGGTGGTCGCGCCGGTGGCGACGCCGTCATCGACGATGATGACAACCTGGCCGGCCACCTCGGCCCGCGCGCGACCTCCGAGATAGCGCTGCCGACGGCGCTCGATCTCGGCGAGTTCTTCCTGGCAGGCCGCATCGAATTCGCGCTCGCTGATGCCGGCATAGCTTATGACGTCCTCGTTGCGCACGACGATCGGCGAAGCCCCGTCGACCACCGCCGCCATGGCAAGCTCCGGCTGAACCGGCAGGCCAATCTTTCGCACCAGCACGAGATCGAGCGGCGCATCGAGCGCCTTCGCGACCTCCGCCGCGACGGGAACTCCTCCGCGCGGCAACGCAAGGACCACCGGATGCCGGCTTTTGTAATGCAGCAGAGCCCGCGCCAGCCTGCGGCCTGCGTCCGCCCTGTCGGCGAACGGCATCATGCGCTGGCCCTCGGCAATGAGCCGGCCACGGCGAATTGGCGTTCGAACCAGCCGCCGGCAAGTTCGATGACCGTTTCCAGGGCACCGGGCTCCGGGAACAGATGCGTGGCGCCGGGGACGATCTCCAGCCGCTTCACGCAACCAAGCTGTGCGAAAGCCTCCCGATTCAATTCGATGACACCGTCGTCCGCTCCGCCGACAATCAGCAGCGTCGGAGCCTTGACCCGCCGCAGGGCGATGCCGGCGAGGTCGGGGCGTCCGCCGCGGGACACCACGGCGGAAACGCGGTCGCCAAACTCGGCGGCGGCGACCAGCGCCGCGGCGGCACCGGTGCTCGCTCCAAACAATCCGATCGGCCACCCGCCGAGGTCCGGCCGCGCCATCGCCCACTCCACCGCATCCAACAGGCGGCGGGCAAGCAGATCGATATTGAAGACATTCCTTCGGTCGCCCTCCTCGCCGGGCATCAGAAGATCGAACAGCAGGGTGGCCATGCGCCGGCGGTTCAAAGCTTCCGCAACCTGCCGATTGCGCGGACTGAAACGGCTCGAACCGCTGCCGTGCGCGAACAGGACCAGGCCATGGGCCATGTCCGGAATGGTCAAAGTCCCCGGAAGCCCGCTCGGCGGAATGAAGATCTCTTCGATCGACATTATCGGAGCCCTCTATTTTGGAAGACACTGCGATCGAAACCGGCGATGGTTTTTGATCGATATCAAGCGGCCACCAGGGCGCGTCGCTAAAATTCCAAAATGTTGGCAGCATCGGAGATACGCTCTGTCGAGGGTGACCCCACGCTCGATGAAAAACTGCGATTTCTCGGCAATGCGACGAGCTACGGCCTCAAACGGCCCGTTTTCGTCCGCGAGACCCACATGTCATGGGTGTTCATGACGGAGGACCGTGTCTACAAGCTCAAGAAGCCGGTACGCTTTGCATATCTCGACTTTTCCACCCTGGAGCGGCGCGCCGCCGCGTGCCGCGCCGAATATCTGTTGAACAGGCGGCTCGCGCCGGACGTGTATCTTGGCGTGGTTCCGCTCACCCGCACTGCGTCGGGCTTCGAGTTCGGCGGCAATGGGGCAGTGGCGGATTGGCTCGTCGTCATGAAACGGCTCCCGGACGGCGCGTCTCTCGAAGACGGGTTGCACGACCGATGGCTACAGTCCGCGCAAGTCGACCGGATCGCCGCGACGCTCGCCGCCTTCTACGCCCACGCCCGCAGATTGGAGACTTCACCCGAACACGAGCTTGTCGCCCGACGCGGCATGCTCCGCGAGGACTGCCGGGTGCTGCTGAACGCGCGTTTCCGGCTTCCGCTGGGCCTGGTTGAGCGCATCGCCCATGTCCAGCAGCGCTTTCTCGCAAGGCGACCCGAATTGCTCGTGCAGCGGATCCGCGACCGCCACTATGTCGACGCACATGGCGATCTGCGGCCCGAGCACATCTGGCTTTGCGAGCCGGTGACGATCATCGATTGCCTGGAATTCGATCCGCAGCTGCGCGCCTCCGACCCCCTCGACGAAATCGCCTTTCTGCATCTTGAGTGCGAGCGCCTCGGGGGCCGCTGGGCCGGCGAACGGATCAGGCGGCGGCTCGCGCGCACGTTGGACGAAGACCCATCGAACGGACTGTTTCTGTTCTACCGGCTGCAACGCGCGACATTGCGCGCCCGGCTTTCCATCGCCCATCTGTTTGATGCAAATCCACGCACGCCGGACAAATGGCCACGGCAAAGCCGCGCCTACCTCACGCTCGCGGCGATGGATGCCGCGCGGCTCGATCGCGTGATGGGGTCTGGTCGCAAGCGGCTTCGCCGAAACGGCGCTCGAACGCTTCGGTGCGGCGCACCTAGCCGCTCTCAGAACACCAGCAGATCGGACAGCGGCATGTCATGATGCAGCCGGTGAATCGTCTCGGCCAGCAACGGCGCGACCGAGACGACGGAAAGCTTGTCGTGCACCGGACCGGCCGGAAGCCGGAAAGCCGGCACGGCGTCGGTGACGATGATCCCGTCAATCGCGGGATTGGCAAGCGTCTGCTCGGAGCCCGGCATGAAGAGCCCGTGGGCGACACAGGCGAGAATTCTGCCCGCGCCGCGCTCGCGGGCAGCCTGCGCGGCGCGCACCAGGGTCCCCCCCGTGCTGATCAGGTCATCGACGATGACGCAGGTCGCCCCCCGAACCTCGCCGGCGAACAAGTCGCCCGAAACAACGCCGGCGCTGCGGTGCTTTTCGACGAACGCCTTTCCGACCGGCCGGCCGATCGCTGCCTCCAGCGATTGGCGCAGCAGGTCAGCGCGCTTGCCGCCGCCCAGATCCGGTGAAATGACGCACAGCGGCTCGTTGCCTACCGTCGATCTGATGGCCTCGATCAACAGCGGCGCGGCGGTCAGCGCGATCGCGCGACGCCGGAACGCATTCTCGAAGGCCGCATCGTTGTGGACTTCGATCGTGACCACCACGTCGGCGCCGATCGCGTCGAACAGGGTCGCGACGTAACGCGTCGTCACCGGATCGCTGGTCTTGGTCCGACGGTCCTTGCGGGAATAGCACAGATAAGGAACAACAGCGGTCACCCGCGCCGCACCGGCATCCTTGAGCGCGCCGATGAAGAACAGCAATCTGCACAGCTTGTCGTTCGCGCTTCGGTCCGGATCGCCGTGCAGACTGTCGATCACGTAAACGTCCGCACCGCACACCGGCGCCAGCGGCCTGGCTTTATGCTCGCCGTCCTCGAACTCGCGCTCTTCGTGGGCGTCGAGCGACCGGCTGAGCAGGCGCGCAATATCCGCTCCGATCTCGTCGGAGCCTTTCAGCGCGAAGATCCGAAGCCGATCGCTTTCACGCGCATATAGGGAACCAGGTTGGCGCTCCATGGCGAGCATCGAAACCTCCCTCTTCCACGATGGCGGCGACCGAATGGATCGCTTTGCAGATGATTTGAAATCAAAATCCCAAAATGGCGCCATACTGTTGACGTGGGTCAAGGTCGACCGGCAGGCTTCCTTGAAGCATGAGCGCTTGAAGATCGGAGGACCGAATGAAGGTACAGTTACAGATCAACAAGAGAGACGCTTTGCTCTTCGCGCACGTCTACGACATCGAGGATGCGGAGAGTTTCGGCCAGGCTTTTGCCGACGCCTGGGCGAAGCTCAGGGAGCAACAACTGTCGGGCGAAACCAGCGTCGGCGCACTGATGGATCACATCGGCGGCACCGTGCTCGATCAGCTCGAAGGCGCGCAGATTTCCGTCAAGGCGATCCGGGGGTGATAATCGTAGCGCGGCTACATCGGCTGCCAAATATCAGGCGCGGTCACTCTCCCGCTGCGAGCGGATCGGCTGCTGGCGTGCAGGGTCGTCCAAATGCATCGGCCACCGCACGGCACGTGATCCGGCCATCATGCACGTTAAGACCGTTCCGCAAGCCGGCGTCTTCGGCGAGAGCCCGCGGAAATCCTTTATCCGCCAGAGCCAGAACGAAGGTGGCGGGTCGCATCATTGAGCGCGAATGTCGAGGTGCGCGGTGCCGCGCCCGGCATGTTCGCGACGCAGTAGTGCACGACGCCGTCGACCACGTATGTCGGCTGGCGGTGGGTCGTCGGACGCGACGTCTCCGCGCAGCCGCCCTGGTCGATCGAGACATCGACCAGAACGGCGCCCTGCTTCATGGCCGCGACCGTTCGCGCCGTGATGAGTTTGGGGGCCGATGCGCCAGCGACCAGCGCGGCACCGATCACGACATCGGCGTCAATGCAGAGGGACTCGATTTCGGTCTGAGTTGCGGCTTCGACCCGAACGCGGTTGCCAAACCGCCGGGAAAGCTGATCGATCGTACCGGCGCTGCGCGCGACGACGGTGACATCCGCCCCCATGCCGACCGCAACCTCCGCCGCGGCGCTGCCCACCACGCCGCCGCCGAGGATCACCACGCGCGCGGCCGACACCTTGTCGATGCCGCCGAGCAGGATACCCCGCCCGCCATGCGGACGCTCCAGCGCATGCGCCGCGACCTGGGGCGCCATGCGCCCCGCAACTTTCGACATCGGCGCGAGCAGGGGCAGTTTGCCCCCGGCGTCTGTGACGGTTTCGTAAGCGATCGCGGTCACCCTCGATCGCAACAGATCGTCGAGCTGCGCGCGGTCGGGCGCCAGATGAAGATAGGTGAAGATGATCTGCCCCCGCCGCAGCCGCGCGCGTTCCTCCGCCAGCGGCTCCTTGACCTTCACAATCAGTTCGGCGCGCTGGAAGATCTGTTCAGCCGAAGCGACGACATCGGCTCCGGCTGCCGCATATTCGGCATCGCCGATTCCCGCGCCCTCGCCGGCGTGGGTCTCGACCTCGACGTGATGCCCACCCCGGACCAGTTCCCGGATCGTCGCTGGAACCAGACCGACGCGATACTCGTCGGTCTTGATTTCCTTGGGTACACCTATCTGCATGGCACGCATCGATGAAGTTCGTTTCCGAGGCGACGCTCCCAGCGACGCGCGGGCCGGTTCACGCGGCCCCACTCTTAAAGGAAGAAACCGACGCCCTTCCCAAGACTTGACTTAAATCAACAAGGGACACGCCGGCGTTGAATTTACTGCCGCAAGTCGCTCAAGCCCGGCGCGTCGCTGCAGATTTGACCCGCTTTGCCGCGCCGCTACGGCGCACCGCAGCCCTGCCCGCTCCCCGCAATACCATCTCCGCCACCGTGGTCGCGTCGAGAATGCCGGACATCGCGTCCCTGACCTTGATCATGGCGAGGCGCACCGAGCAGCGCTTGATGCTGCTGCAGTCCAGGCAGGGCTGGTAGGCGGTGCGGCTGGCGCAGGCGATCGGAGCGATCGGCCCGTCGAGCGAGCGGATCACCTGCCCGAGTTTGATCTCCGATGCCGGACGCGCCAGCCTGTAGCCGCCGCCGGGTCCCTTCTTGCTGTGCACGATGCCGACATTGCGCAGGTCCCCGAGAATTGCGTCCAGGAACTTCTTGGGAATGTTGTTGGCGTCGGCGATATCGGCAGCCTGCGCCATCGCGCCCGGCGCGAGCCCCGCCAGATGCGCGACAGCCTTGAGCCCGTATTTGCCTTTTGCGGTCAGCATCGAGGAATTCGTTTCATCTGGAAGGGAGGGTGCGCGAGCGGAGAAACGTCGGTCACAAGGCGGCGACCGTGGAGAAATTCAGTCTACAAATATGATCGACTTTGAAAAATTTATCCAGTGGCATCGCCGGCATTTGCGTGGGAGCATTTCCGCCAATCGAAACGCCGTCTTCATCGCCGCGACCGGCGACGCGACAGGCAACGCTCCTTCGGAAGGGGCGATCATGCAGCAAGGGAGCACACCGCCATGTCATCATTTGATCCCCTATCCGCAGCGCTGGGAGGCGTCCTCATTGGATTGGGTTCGCTGTTGCTGATGGCCTTCACCGGCCGTGTCGCCGGCATCAGCGGCATCTTCGCCAACGCGCTGGATCCGCAGCGGCCCGACAGGGCGTGGCGGATTGCCTTCATTGCCGGCCTGGTTGCGGCGCCGCTCGTCATCGCGGCGGCCGGAGGGGCCGTTCCAACGCCGGAGCTCCCGGCCTGGGCCAGCATCGTCGCTGGCGGACTGCTGGTCGGCTTCGGCACCAGTCTCGCCGGCGGCTGCACCTCCGGCCACGGAGTCTGCGGCGTCGCGCGGCTTTCGCCGCGCTCGCTGGTTGCGACCGCAACCTTCATGGCCGCTGCCGCGATCGTCGTGGCGGCGTCGCGGCATGTTCTGGGAGGCCTGTGATGTGGAAACCAATCATTGCCGCGCTCGGCTCGGGCCTCGTGTTCGGGCTCGGTCTCGTGATTTCCGGCATGACGCAGCCGAGCAAGGTGCTGGGATTTCTCGACGTGTTCGGAGCCTGGGATCCGACGCTCGCCATCGTGATGGCCTGCGCGCTTGCGGTTGCGGCGCCGGGATTCGCCCTGTTGCGGCGCCAGGACAGGTCAGTCCTCGGAGCGACGCTGGACTGGCCCGGCAACAGCGCAATCGACCGCTCCCTGGTCGGCGGCGCCGCCTTGTTCGGGATCGGATGGGGACTGGTCGGACTCTGCCCGGGCCCCGCCCTCGTCAATCTCGAGACCTTGTCGCCAAAGATCTTCGGCTTTGTCGTCGCCATGGCAATCGGGGCACGGGTGCACGGTCTGCTGCAGAGGCAGCGAACCTCCCGGCCCCAGCAGGCGTAGCCCGTCGAGCCAGGCGCGGCAGCGCCGGCAATCCTGACGAACCGCTCCAAGGCTGCAACAACAAAGTCCGCCCCACGCATTGTCACGTGCGTGGAGCGGGATGTGGCAATCAGGCTCCGCCGAAGCCTGAGTTTCTTCAGAACACGATCTGCGAGCGCGCGGCGATCCAGTCGATCGCGGCGCCGCGATAGTTGGTCCCACCATAGACTTGCGGGTTGTCGACCACCACGTGCTCGTAGTCCAGCATGAACTTCATGTTGTTGTTGGGATACCAGTTGAGGCCGACGCCGTAGGAAGATTGCCTGCCGCCGCCATAGGTGGTGTTGGCTCCGGTGAAGGTTCCCGGCACGCTGTAACCGGACCCGAGCTTCGCGCTGGTCAGGTTGGGACTGTTGAGGTCGACGACGCTGTAGCGGCCGGCCAGTTCAAGGGCTCCCCAGCCGCTGGTTCCGGGCGCCAGCGGGTTTTCCGGAATCACGCCGGTATAGGCGCCCCGCGTCGCGTCGTAGACCCGCTTGCCGCCGATGCTGTAGCTCGCTTCCACATAGCCGCCGTCGAAATTGAGCGTCGGGCCCGGGACGCCGCCCTGCAGGTTTCCAGGCACGGCGGTCACGCCCGCACGGGTATCGATGACATAGTGATAGTATTCGCCCTGGGCGAAGAAGTGATCATACGAGGCCGCTACTTCGGCGCCGTAGACCTGGCCGCCGGTGGCCGGGATGTAGCCGGTGTTCAGGAAGTAGGTGGGATCGACGCGAAGCTCCGGCCGGTCGTAGAGCTGGATCGCCATTTCGTTCGCCTGCGCGCGCGGCGCGAACAGGTTGCCGTAGTTAAAGCCGACATGCAGCGTCGCGTCGGTCTGCTGCACCACCTGATACGCGGCGCGCCCGAGGAACGCGAACTGCGGACCGAGCCCCGTCATCTGCGCGCTGGTGACGCAAGGCGTCCCGGCCGTCACCGCCGCGGTTCCGGTGTTGCACGATGCGCCGGCGGTGTGCAGCGACCCGGCGTTCGGGCCGGTCAGGAAGGCGCCGAGCCAGTAGCGATCGTTGTTGGAGCGCGCGCCCAGCGCCGAGCGGAAATCGCCGCCGCCGAATTCCGTGGCAACGACCTGCGAAGAGGACCGCTCCATGAACATCAGGTCGTTGGAGCTGGTCGCCTCGTCCAGCGTCCAGGGCACGTCCATGATGCCCAGATCGACCGCGACCGGGTACTGCTGGCCGTGGCTGTAGAAGCCGTTGTAGGTGATGAAGGCGTTTTCCACGCCCGACAGATAGTTGTTGTTCGTGGTCGGACTGGTGCTCGAGTTGGCGTTGGCCAGCGCGTTGTTCGGATTGAGGCCGTCCGACGTGTAGCCGAAGTCATAGACGAACGCGTAGTGCCAGTCGGTCATGAAGTTGCCGATAACGCCGAGGCGCGCGCGCCGCAGGTCGACCCCGTCCGACAGGCCCTTGCGATCCAGCGTCATCGGAGCCGGCGTATAGCCGGGGTAGCCTCCGGCGTCGACCTGCAGCCGGCCGAACAGCTCGATGGTGTTGTCGCCGGTCGCGTCGGAAAATCCGAAATGATAGCCGCGGTCGTAGGTCATGAGCACCTTCGGCGGCAGCTGCGGGGTCGCCGACCCCACGGGAGGTGGATAAGGCGAGCCGGTGGCCGAGGTCCGCGCCGGCAGTTGCGCGGGCGCGCTGACCGCCGCGACCGTGGCCGGCTTCTGGCGCCGCAGCTGGCGGATCTCGGCCTGCAGCGATTTCATCTCGGCCTGATGGCGCTCCTCCATCCGCTGCATCTGCGCCTCGAGCTTCTGCAGCACAGCCGCGTCGTCGGCCCTGGCGGCGGCACCGCACGCGACCCAGACACCGGTCGACGCCAGAACAAGCGAGACGCGGCGCCACACCACACCGCCCGACCCGCCACGAGCAATACCCATCCTCAAATCTGAATTCACTGAATTCCCCATAGCTTTTTTAGTCTATAGATTTAATATACAATTAGGGTGCGCGGCGGTGTCAAGCCGCGCTCGAACAAAAGGTTATGACGCATGCGGACCCGCAGCCCGGCAGCAGTGAGCTGTCGCCCGCGGCATCGCATGAAGAAATTTCTTCTCAGCGGAAACGGCGGCTACGCCACACCGAGGGCGGCCGTCGGGAACTCCTCGCGGTCGAACAGCTTCCTATTCGACGGCCGAAGCGGCAGGTCCGGCTTCCTTGACGGGCGACTTCGGCAACAGCATCAGCGCCGCCAGCGCCGCGAGACTGAGCAGCGATGACACGATCAGGACGCGCCCGCCCAGCGGATCGATCAGCAGGGCAAATCCGAGCGGGGCGAAAGCCTGGCAGATGCGCGAGGGCGCTCCCAGCAACCCGAGGCGATAGCCGTAGTGCTTCGGGCCGAAGATGGCGAGCGGCAGCGTGCCGCGGGCGATGGTGAGAATGCCGTTGCCGGCGCCGTGCAGCAGCGCAAAGGCCGCGGCGGCACCGCCGCCGAACAGCGCGATGACGCAGGCCCCGATCGGATGCGTCACGCAGGCGAGCCTCGTGGAAAACAGCGGGTGAAAACGCTTGAGCAGCGAGGCTTCCAGAATCCGGGCGGCGACCTGGGCCGGCCCGATCATGGCGCCCGCGAACACCGCCTGGGCGGTCGAGGCGCCGAGCGCCTCGACGATGCGCGGCAGGTGCGCCGCCATAGCCGAGGTGACGGTCCAAGCTGCGGCGAAGGCGAACGACAGCAGCACCATGGTCCGATCGATCGGAATATGCGGCTTGACGGCGCCTCCCGGGGGTGCGTGCTCGACCACTTTCGCGCGCGGCAGGAACACCAGGTTCAGCGGCAGCCCGATCGCGACGTGCGCGGCAGCCCAAGCGTAGCATGTCCAGCGCCAGCCGATGGTATCGAGGCCGAGCGCGGTGAGCGGCCAGCCGATCGTGCTGGCGAATCCCGCAAGCAAGGTGATGCCGGTGATGGCGCGGCGCGCCTTGTCGCCGTAGATCCGCCCCAGCGCGCCGAACGCCGCGTCGTAGAGGCCAAGGCCCATGCCGACGCCGAGGATGAGCCAGGCGACGGGCAGCGCCCAAAACGAGGTCGATGCGCCGAGCAGGACGAGGCCCGCGGCCAGCACCAGATTCGAGATCGACAGCACCCGGCGGCCACCGACCAGGTCGATGTGCCGGCCGATGCGCGGCCCCAGCAGCCCGGACACCACCAGCGCGGCCGAGAACGCGGCGAAGAACCAATGGTTGGAAATTCCAAGGTCGCGCGAGATCGGGTCGGCGAGGATCGCCGGCAGGTAGTAGCTCGACGCCCAGGCGAGCGTCTGGGTGGTGCCGAGCGCGAGAATGATCGGGAGCTGTCGCTCGGTCGCCGGAATCGTCATTGTCATCAAGGTATCGCAATCACGCGCCTCCGCAACCGATTGATCACGGGCGCGCGTGTCGTCAGCGAGGTCGGCCGGGTCTATGCTGGCATCGCGGCTGTTCCCGTCGAGATGCGGAACAGTCTCGGACCGCGTCTTTGCCGTTACTGTGAGATCGCTCGTCGCAGCGACATGTTGAAGGAGAACCCCTCGTGAAGATTACGGTGATGGGCGCCGGGGTGATCGGCGTGACCTCGGCCTACTATCTTGCGAAAGCTGGACACGAGGTCGTCGTCGTCGATCGCCAGCCGGGCGCGGGGCTGGAGACCAGCTTCGCCAATGCCGGCGAGATCTCGCCCGGCTACGCCTCGCCGTGGGCGGGTCCGGGCGTGCCGTTCAAGGCGGTAAAATGGCTCCTGGACAAGCACGGCCCGCTGGTGATCAGGCCGCAGCTCGATCCCGCGATGTGGATCTGGATGGCGCGGATGCTGCGCAACTGCACGGCCAACCGCTACGCGGTGAACAAGGCGCGCATGGTCCGGCTTGCCGAATACAGCCGCGATTGCCTCCGGGCGTTGCGGTCGGAGACCGACATTTCCTACGACGAGCGCAGCCGCGGCACCTTGCAGCTGTTTCGCAGCACGGACCAGCTCGACGGCATGCAGAAGGACGTGGCGCTGTTGCGGCAGCACGGCGTTGCGTTCGAAATTCTCGATCGCAACGGCTGCGTGGCGGCCGAACCGGGACTGGCCGGCTCGCAGGAGCGCATCGCCGGGGGGCTGCGGCTGCCCGGCGACGAGACCGGTGACTGCCACCTGTTCACGCGGAGACTGGCGCAGCTCGCCGCTGAGGCTGGCGTCCGTTTTCTCTACGACACCACGATCACCGGGCTTGCGACGGGCGGCGGGCGCGTGACCGGCGCCGAGACCAGCGCCGGCGTGCTGCGGTCGGACCTCTACATCATGGCGCTCGGCAGCTTCTCGCCGCTGCTGCTGCGCCCGCTCGGCATCAAGATTCCGGTCTACCCGGTGAAGGGCTACTCCATCACCGTGCCGGTCATCGATCCGAACCGGGCTCCGGAATCGACGGTGATGGACGAGACCTACAAGGTCGCCATTACCCGGCTCGGCGATCGGATCAGGGTCGGCGGCACGGCTGAGGTCGGCGGCTATTCGAACGTGTTGTCGCCGTCGCGACGGGCCACGCTCGATCGATCCCTGACGGATCTGTTCCCCAAGGGGGGAGATTTGTCCCAGGCACTGTTCTGGAGCGGGCTGCGGCCGATGACGCCGGACGGCCCGCCGGTGATCGGTCCCACCGCCTACGGCAACCTGCTGCTCAACACCGGGCACGGAACGCTGGGATGGACCATGGCTTGCGGATCCGCCTGTCTGCTCAGGGATCTGATCACGGGCACCGAGCCGGAGATCGCGTACACCGATCTCACCATGGAACGATATGCCTGAGGCGCGCCGGCAAGCGAGCACCGAGGTGATACATCCGACGCGCCCGCCTCCGCGCCGCCGTCAACGAACCCTGCCTTGCCGCTCCTACCTTATCCCCAGCAGTTCGACGTCGAATATCAGCGTCGCATTCGGCGGAATCACGCCGCCGGCGCCGCGAGCGCCGTAGCCCAGCTCGGGCGGAATGATCAGGGTACGCTTGCCGCCGACTTTCATGCTAGCGACGCCTTCGTCCCAGCCGGCGATAACCCTGTGCTGCCCGATCGGAAATTCGAACGGCTGGTTGCGGTCGACCGAGCTGTCGAATTTCCTGCCCTTCTTGCCGTCCTCATAGAGCCAGCCGGTATAGTGCATCACGCAGATCTGACCGGGCATTGGCGCCGCGCCGGTGCCGACCGTGCTGTCGATAATCTGCAAGCCTGAAGCTGTGGTCATGGTTTTTCCTGCGGTCTGACCCGCTGCGCTGGTGAGCGCAGCGGAGAGAAAAGCGCCAGCGGTGGCGATGGCAACGGCAAAAGCAATTGAAAGAGTTCGAGACCGGATACATCTCACGTTGTCAGCTTCCTTTTCGATCGAAGTAGACGGCTCGCAATCGTGAATCGCCTGTCGGGCGCGCGATGTCAAGCATTTGAGGAAGCACCAGTGCTCCACACGGGGCGAGGCGGCAAAAGCTACCCGCCAAAGCTGTCGCGGCGGCGCGACCGAGCCGCGGCGCGGCTGTTGCCGCCGCCGGACCACGGCCGAAGCCGCAGCGCATCAGGAGCGACGCGCGCTTCGTTCGCGGACGAACACCATGCACAGCGCGCCCAGCAGCGGCCCGGCCGCCAGGGTGACGAAGGCCATATAGAACGAATTGGTGGCCTGATACGCCACCCCCACGACGACCGGCACGATGACGCTGCCCAATTGCCAGAAGGCTGCAGTGGTGCCCGTCGCGGACCCGGCGCGCTGAAGGCCCACCGTCTCCGCAACCATGGCCCCGATCAGCGGACTGTAGACGAATGCCGCTACTCCCAGAAACGGCGCGGCAACACGAAACTGCAATTCGGTGGACAGCATGCCGAACACCAACAGCAGGGCTCCGAAGGCAGCGAGGCAAACGATGATCGGGATCTTGCGCATACCGCCAAGCCAGTCGGACAACAGGCCGATGATCGGCTTGCCGGCGATCGCGCCGGCCCCGACCAGCGCCACGACAAACCCGGCGCCGACGGGCGATAGCCCCCGGCCACGGATCATCAGGGCGTTGGCCCAGAACGCGAAGCCCCAGGTCCCCCACAGCGCTCCAAAGCCCGCCAGTGCGAGAAAGACCAGATCGCGATTTTGCAGGAGGGCTGCCAAATCCGGCTTTGCCGCAATCGCGACGGTCTCGCCGGCCGGCTTGTCGCGCAGCAGCACGTAGCTCAAGATCCCGATCACGATCGTGACCGTGCCAAGGATCTGATAGACGGCCTGCCATGAAATCGTCTCGAGGATAGTCGGAACGATCGCATTGGTGACCAGCACGCCGAGCGACGAGGCCGTCATGAACAGCCCCATGGCAAAGCCTCGGGTGCTCCGTTCAAACCACGCGGTAATGAGCTTCACGCAGGCCGAGTAGTCGGCCCCCGCCGCAAGGCCCATCAGGGCCTGGACAATCAATCCCATCGTCACCGACGTGGTGAAGCCGAACAGCAGGGTGAAGACACCGAGCGGAACGATGGCGCCGGCGAGCACGACTCTGGGGCCCAGCCAGTCGC
>JBKQQE010000584.1:0-3421 GCA_052326245.1 Xanthobacteraceae bacterium
ACCGTGGCGCGCGAAATTACCCGCGCATCGGGCGGCGCCGAGTTGATGGTGTCGCGGGCGCTCGCTTCGCGGGATTTGGCCAGATACGATTCCAAGAGATCGCGCTGCGACTTGGCATCGCGCTCGAGCGCGCGCAACTGGATATCCTGCTCGTTGGTGGTCGCCGCCTGGCCCTTGAGCTGGTCGAAGGTCGCCAGTTGCGCTTCCACCCGCGCATCGGCGAGCTTGGAATCGTTTTCCAGCGACCGCGCCAGGATCTCGGCTTCCTTCCTGATCTGCTTGTCGAGGTCGGCGATCTGCGCCTTCAATTCCTTGATGCGCGGATGGTTGTCGAGCAGCGACGACGACTGCTCGGCGAGCTGCGCGCGCAACGTCACGCGCTGCTCGGAAAGCCGGCGGATGAGCTCCGAATTGAGAATGTCGGAGGACTCGATCGGCTCGCCGGATTGCAGCATTTTGCGAATGAGCCTGGCCCTGGCTTCGGCGTCGGCCTTTTGCGCGCGCGCGGTGGCGAGCTGGGCGTTGAGGTCGCCGAGCTGCTGGGCCGAGAGCGTGGTGTTGTTGGGCCCGACCAGCAAATTGGATTTGGCGCGGAACGCCTCGACCTTGGCTTCGGCGTCCGCCACCTTCTTGCGCACGGATTCGATCTCGCCGGCCAGCCATTGCCCGGCGCTGCGCGCCTGCTCCTGCTTGGCCGCCTGCTGGCGCTCGAGATAGGCGTCGGCGACGGCGTTGGCGACGCGCGCGGCGAGCTCGGGGTTCTCGGACAGAAAATCGATGACGATGACGCGCGATTTGTCCACTGCGTAGACGCTGAGCCGGTCGTAATAGGCTTCGAGCACGCGCTCTTGCTGCGTCATGCTCATCGGGTTCTTGATGAAGCCCAAGAGACCGAGAACGCGCTTGACCGGCGAGACGCCGCCGAGCGCCGGATCGAACTCGCGGCGCTCGCCAAGCTTGAGCTTGTCGATCACCTCGCTGGCGAGATCGCGCGACAGGATGAGCTGGACCAGGCTGGTCACCGCTTCCGGATCGACCACGCCGCGGTCGAGGATGTCCTTGTCGACGTCGGGCCGCAGGTAAATGTTGTCGCGGCCGACGACGAGCACCCGCGACTCGGAAAGATATTTGGGCGGAATCACCATGACCACGGCGAGCGTGGCCAACGCGATCAGGATGGTCGGACGCAGCATCTTCCATTTATTGCGCCAGAGCGCCGCGCCGAGCGCCGGGATGTCGAAATCCGCATCGATGAATTGCCCGCGCAACGACGGCCGATACGACTGCGACGCCACACTCATTTCGCGGCTCCTGCGGACCCGTTAGTTCACCGGCTCCGATAACAGACGATTATGGTTGCTATCCCGTTAAGGGCCCCTTCTCCGCTCTCACCGGCAAGTCGCACGCCGGCGGAGAGAACAACAGACCGAGGAAAACGGAGCGCATCCGGCGGCCGGTCAGGCTTTCTTAACCCCGGCGCGGCTCAATCGGGCTTAACTCTCTGCAGCGACTTTTAAGGATTCGCTCCATGGCCGACATGCGGGCCGCCGCGTCGATGCAAGCCGCGGTAGCTCCCGCGGTCTCCGCCGCGGTGGCCGCGACGCCGCGCACCGCGCCGGCCCCAAGCCTGAAGATCTTGCACATCTTGCGGGCGCCGCTCGGCGGGCTGTTTCGCCATGTCGTTGACGTCGCCAGCGGCCAATCCGCGCGCGGCCACCGCGTCGGCCTCATCGTCGATTCAACGACCGGCGGCGCGCGTGCCGACGCGGCGCTTGCCGAGCTTCTGCCGCATCTCGCGCTCGGTGTGCAGCGCGTCGCCATGACCCGCGAGCTCAGTCCGTCCGACATCGGCGCGCTGCGCGTGATTTCGCAGCGCATCAGCCTGCTCGCCCCCGACGTGCTGCACGGCCACGGCGCCAAGGGCGCCGCCCTGGCGCGGCTGGCGCCGAGCGCACCCAACGCGATCCGCGTCTACACGCCCCATGGCGGCTCGCTGGTCTATTCGCCGGGCACGATCCGCGGCGCCTTCTACCGCAAGCTGGAATGGCTGCTGCGCTGGCGCACCGACCTCTTTCTGTTCGAAAGCGCCTATGTCGCCGACCTGTTTCGCGCCGAGATCGGCCGGCCGCGGGCGATGGTGCGCATCGTGCGCAACGGCGTCGGTGAGACGGAGTTCGCGCCGGTCACGGTCAGGGACGACGCGACGGATATCGTGTGCGTGGGCGAATTGCGGCCGGTCAAGGGCATCGACGTCCTCATCGACGCGCTGGCGATTCTACGGCGCTCCGGCCGGCGCGTGAGCGCCACCATCGCCGGCGAAGGCCCGCAAGGGCCGGAGCTTGTGGCCCAGGCGCAGCGCCTCGGGGTCGCCGATCAGATCCGTTTCGTCGGCTATCAGCCGGCGCGCGAGGCCTTCGCCATGGGGCGCATGCTGGTGCTGCCGTCACGCGCTGAATCGCTGCCCTATGTGGTGCTGGAGGCCGCCGCCGCCGGCGTGCCGATCATTGCCACGCGCGTCGGCGGCATCCCGGAAATCTTCGGTCCCCAAGCCGAACGTCTGATCGCGCCCGATAATGTGAGCGCACTGGTCGGCGCGATCGGCGCCGCGATCGAGGACCCGGCGCAAGTCAGCCGCGTGGCGCAACTGGTCAAAACGCGGGTCCACAGGGTGTTCTCGTCGACCACGATGGTGGACGGCGGCATCGCCGCCTATCGCGAAGCGCTCGCCATGCGGAAACTTCGCGCCGTTCACATAACCAATTTTTGAGCTTTATTCACTATTTTGCCGCTCAGACTGGCTGCGGAGCGTTCCTGCGCCCTGCCGCGGGCCGCAAAACGCGTGTCAAACATGTCCAAGCCTGAGCCCGGCACGATTTTCAAGACCGCTTCCGCGATCTTTGCGGCGGCGGCGGCAACGCCGCGCGCCGCTACGCCACCGATCGCGGAACCGGGGCTGTCGGACGCCGCCCGCACGGTCGCCGCGCAGCCCTACGAGGCCGCCTTTTCGCCGATTGTGCTCGCCGGCCTGGTCCGCGTCATCGAAATCGTGCTGGTCGCGGCGGTCGGCTTCGCCGTGTATGTCTGTTACGTGGTGCCGGCCCACGGCTTCGCCTGGTATTACTTCGCCGCCATTCTCGGCATCGCGTTTCTTTCCATGCTGGCGTTCCAGGTGGCGGATATTTATCAGATCCAGGCGTTCCGCGGCCACGAGAAGCAGTATATGCGGCTCGCCTCGGCCTGGTCCGTGGTGTTTTTGATCGCCATCGGCGCGTCGTTCTTCGCCAAAGCCGGCGACCAGTTCTCCCGGGCGTGGCTCGGCTCCTTCTATGTGCTCGGGCTGTTCGCCTTGATCGCCTTCCGGCGTGCGCTGTTTCTCCTGGTCCGTCGCTGGACCCGCGAAGGCCGGCTCGATCGCCGCACC
>JBKQQE010000585.1:0-2585 GCA_052326245.1 Xanthobacteraceae bacterium
ATTCGGACCGGGCGGCCTCGCGGCCACCCGTTTCGTTTTCGGGCTGAGCATGACGAGCCTGCCTGACCATCGTCTTGAGGGCCCGACCAAAACTGCGGCGAGCATTTACAGGTGGCTGTAACAGCCGCTCGAATGCGTCAATTGGCGTCATGGCCGGGCTTGTCCCGGCCATCCACGTCTTTCTTGTTGCAAAGGCTGTGAAGACGTGGATGCCCGGCACAAGGCCGGGCATGACGAGTCATTGAGTCGAGCCCGGAGTAGACCGTACGCAGCGCCGCCCCCACCGCCCCCGCGGAACCCCGGCTTTCCGGCGAGGCCGCGGGGCGATCGTGGTAGTGTCGGACCGATTGATTCGCGGGAATTCCACGCCGTGACAACCGACGACCTCAGCGCCCCGTTAGGCCACAAACCCACGCCAAGACAGCGTTTTCGGCTGCCCCTGAGCGGGCCGCAACTGTTCGCCACGGCGCTGGCGCTGCTGCTTCTGAGCTTCCTCGGTTTCGTGCTGTTCAACGACAATCCGCTGGGCGGCGAACCCTCGGCCCGGGTCGCGTTCGACCCGGCCAAGCTGGCGCCCGCGCCCCAGAAATCTGCCGAGGCGCCGCCGGCCGCGCCGGCCAAGCAGGAGCCCGCCGCCGCCGCTCATGCGGAACCGCCGGCCGGCCAGAAGACCGTCACCATCATCGACGGTTCCAGCGGCGCGCGCCACGACGTCGTGGTGGGCGGCAGCGCCGCGCCGACCAGAAGCGCCGCGGAAGCGCCGCCGGCGTTCCTGGCCAGCGGCATCAATCCGAAGCTGCTGGAGAACTCCCGCCACGGCATGATCCCGGTCGCCGCCGACGGCCTGACGTCGTTTCGGGCCTACGCCGCCGGCAGCGACGCGGAGCGCGCCCGCGCCGCGCTGATGCCCTGTGTCGCCATCGTGATGACGGGGCTCGGCGTCGGCGCGGCGAAAACCACCGACGCCATCATGAAGCTGCCGCCGGCGGTGACGCTCGCCTTCACGCCCTACGGCGCCGATCCGGCGAAACTCGCCGAACGGGCCCGCGCCCAGAAGCACGAATTGCTGCTGCAGGTGCCGATGGAGCCGTTCGACTATCCCGACAACGACCCCGGTCCGCAGACGCTGCTGACGTCGCTGCCGCCGGAACAGAACCTCGACCGGCTGTACTGGCACCTCAGCCGGATCCAGGGCTATGTCGGCGTCGCCAATTTCATGGGCGGGCGCTTCGTCGCCACCGAAGCGGTGATGCAGCCCCTGATGCACGAGGTGGCCAGGCGCGGCCTTGGCTATCTCGACGACGGCGCCTCGCCGCGCAGCGTGGCGCCGCGGATCGCGGATGCCGCTCCGATGCCGTTCGCCCGGGCCGATGCGGTGGTCGACCAGGTTCCGGCCACGGTGGAGATCGACCGCGCGCTGACCCGGCTGGAGACGGTGGCGCGCGAGCGCGGCAGCGCCATCGGGGTGGCGTCGGCGCTGCCGGTCTCCATCGAACGCATTGCAGCCTGGGCCAAAACGCTGGAGGGCCGCGGAATTTTGCTGGTACCGTTGACAACCGTGATGCTGAAACCAAAATCTAGCTAGCAGTAATGCCCGGGATACCAGTGGCGACCGGCGGAGGCCCAGACGGAATGACGCGGTACGATGATCTGCCCTACCGGACCTGCGTCGGGATGATGCTGATCAACGCGAAGGGACTCGTCTTCATCGGCAAGCGTGCGGGCGGCATCGAGCACGTCAACGACGCCCATGTCTGGCAGATGCCGCAAGGCGGCGTCGATCCGGGTGAAGACACCTGGGCCGCGGCCAAGCGCGAACTCTACGAAGAGACCAACGCCCGCTCGGTGGAAAAACTCGCGGAGATGCCGGAATGGCTGACCTACGACATTCCGCGCACGGTGGCCGGGCGGGCCTGGAAGGGGCGCTATCGCGGCCAGAAGCAGAAGTGGTTCGCGATGCGATTCACCGGCAGCGATGACGAGATCAATGTCGCCCATCCCGTCGGCGGCCATAAGCCGGAATTCGTGACATGGCGCTGGGAGCCGATGCAGAACCTGCCGCAGCTGATCGTGCCGTTCAAGCGCCCGGTCTACGAGCGGGTGGTGCGGGAATTCACGAAATTCGCGGCGGCCTGAGCGGCGCGCGCCGCCGGATCCGATGACGGCAGCCAAACCCTACCGCCCCAATGTCGGCGTCGCGCTGTTCAACGTCCGCGGCGAGGTGCTGATTGCGCGGCGCTTCCGCGACGACGGGCCGGAGGTGATCTACCCGGGACTGGAATGGCAGATGCCGCAGGGCGGCATCGACGGCGCAGAGGACCCGCGCGCCGCGGTGATGCGCGAATTGTGGGAGGAGACCGGCGTGCGAAACGCGGTCTATCTCGCCGAGACCGGCTGGATCGCTTACGACTTCCCGCCCTATCACGGGCCGCCGCACCGGCTGTCGGTGTTCTCAGGCCAGCGCCAGAAGTGGTTCGCGCTGCGCTTCACCGGGCAGGAGGACGAGATCGATCCGCTGTCGCCGCGGGGCGGCCAGCCGCCGGAATTCGACCAGTGGCGCTGGGAGCGGCTCGACCGGGTCGCCG
>JBKQQE010000586.1:0-3454 GCA_052326245.1 Xanthobacteraceae bacterium
CGGCCTGGAACAGGTAGCCGGCCTGCCGGTTGAGGCCGGCGAGCGGCGCGCCGGCGATGGCGACCTCGCCCGCGGCCGGCCGCAACAGGCCGGCGGCGACGTTGAGCAAAGTTGACTTGCCGCAGCCGGTCGGACCGACGATGGCGACGAATTCGCCGGCCGCGACGCCGAGGCTGGCCCGCTCGACCGCCGTGTAGCGGCGCCCGCCGGCAAGGCGAAACGACACCTCGATGTCGTCGAGGCGGACGATCGCCCCCGGGTCGATCGCCGCCGGCGCGGATGTCATGGTCTGCACGCAAGCTTCCCTTCAAATCAGGGGCGCAACTTCCACCGGACGCCGCGCCGATGCAAGGGGGCTGTGCCATCCACCGCAATGCGCTTGCTCGGCCGGCTTGGTGCGGCCCGCCCGCTATGGCATGTTGGCCCCATGCCGGAACCGACCCCGCCCGCGATCGCGTTCGACGCCGTGACCAAGAGCTTCGGCCGCGGCATCGCCGTCGACGGCGTGTCGCTTGAGGTCGCAAGCGGCGAATTCCTCGCCATTGTCGGCGGCTCGGGCTCCGGCAAGACCACGCTGCTGCGGCTCGCCAGCCGCCTGATCGAGGCCGATCGCGGCACGATCCGCATCGGTGGCCAGGACGTGCGCACGCTCGATCCGGTGGCGCTGCGCCGGCGGCTCGGCATCGTGTTCCAGAACGGCGCGCTGTTTCCGCATCTGAGCGTCGCCGACAATATCGGCATCACGCCCCGGCTGTGCGGGGCCGCCGCGCCGGAGATTGCGGCCCGCGTCGACGAGCTGCTGGAGCTGGTGCGGCTCGATCGCGCCCGCCATCGTGGCCGCTTTCCCCACCAATTGTCCGGCGGCGAGCGCCAGCGCGTCGGCGTGGCGCGGGCGCTGGCGGCAAAGCCCGCCATCGTGCTGATGGACGAGCCGTTCGGCGCGCTCGATCCCTTGACCCGCGACGGCCTCGGCGAGGATTACCGCAGGCTGCACCGCGATCTTAAGCTCACCACCGTGATGATTACCCACGACATGGGGGAGGCGCTGTTGCTGTCGGACCGCATTGCGGTGATGCGCGCCGGCCGCCTCATCGCGCTGGGCACCGCGGCCGAGCTCGCCGGCTGCGGCGAGAGCTACGTCGCCGAGCTGCTGGGGACGCCGCGGCGGCAGGCCGAGCGGCTCTCGGCGCTGCTGCCCGCGGCGCCGGCAACCGCCGGCGCGCGGCGATGATCGACGATCCGCGCTGGAGCGAGGCGCTGCAGCATCTGCCCGATTACCTCGGCAGCCACCTGCGCGTCAGCCTGGTCGCGCTCGCGCTCGGCTGCGGGGTGAGCTTTCCGCTGGCGCTCCTCGCCCGGCGCCGGCCGCTGCTGCGCGGCGCGCTGCTGGCACTGGCCAGCACCGTGCAGACCGTGCCGGGGCTGGCGCTGCTGGCGCTGTTCTATCCGCTGCTGCTGTTGCTCTCGACGCTCGCCGCGCGCACGGTCGGGGTCTCGTTCTCCGCCTTCGGTTTCCTGCCCGCGGTGCTGGCGCTGGCGCTCTACAGCGTGCTGCCGGTGCTGCGCAACACCATCACCGGCCTCGACGGCGTCGACCCGCAGCTGATCGAGGCGGCGCAGGGGGTGGGCATGACGCCGCGGCAGACGCTCACCATGGTGGAGCTGCCGCTGGCGCTGCCGGTGATCATGGCGGGCCTGCGCACCGCGGCGGTGTGGGTGATCGGCACCGCGACGCTGTCCACCCCGATCGGCCAGACCAGCCTCGGCAACTACATCTTTTCCGGCCTGCAGACCCAGAACTGGGTGTTCGTGCTGTTCGGCTGCGCCGCCGCGGCAGCGCTGGCGCTCGCCGTCGACGCCCTGCTGGCGCTGCTCGAAACCGGCGTCGCCCGGAAGAGCCGCCTGCGCATCGCGCTCGGCGCCTGCGGCGTGCTGGCGCTGGTGGCGGCTTCGCTGGCGCCGACGCTGGCGCGGCCGCGCGCCAGTTACGTGGTCGGCGCCAAGACCTTCACCGAGCAGTATGTGCTGGCGGCGCTGGTCGCACAGCGGCTCGCGGCCGCGGGGCTCAGCGCCACGACGCGCGAGGGGCTCGGCTCCAGCGTGATCTTCTCGGCGCTCGTGGACGGCGACATCGACGTCTACGTGGACTATTCCGGCACGCTGTGGTCGAACGAGCTGCATCACCGCGAGATCCCGCCGCGCCGCGACCTGCTCGCGGCGCTGACGCGGGAGCTGGCGCAGCGCCAGGTGACGCTCGCCGGCGAACTCGGCTTCGCCAACGCCTATGCGCTGGCGATGCCGCGCAAGCGCGCCGAGGCGCTGGGCATCCGTTCCATCGCCGACCTCGCCCGCCATCGCGAACTCGCGATCGCCGGCGACTACGAGTTCTTCGCGCGCCCGGAATGGGCGGCGCTGCGCGACGCCTACGGCCTCGACTTCCGCGCCCAGCGCCAGATGCAGCCGGATTTCATGTATGCGGCGGTGGCCGCCGGCGATGTCGACGTCATCGCCGGCTACACCAGCGACGGCCAGATCGGGAAGTACGACCTCGTCGTGCTCGACGATCCCAAGGGTGCGATCCCGCCCTATGACGCGGTGCTGCTGCTGGCGCCGAAGCGCGCCGGCGACGCTGCGCTGCGCGACGCGCTGGCGCCGCTCATGGGGCGGATCGGCATCGCGGCGATGCGCGCGGCCAACCTGCGCGCGGCGCAGGGCGGCAGCGACAGTTCGCCCGGCGCGGTGGCGCGCTGGCTGTGGGAAAGGGTGAGTGAGAAGCCCGCGGTGCGCTAGCGAAGATCGGTGTTTGCCGTGCCAGCAGATCCGTCATCCAGAGGTGCGCATAGCAACTCGGCTCTCGCCGAGTTGCGTTGTTCTAGTGTGTCACAAGTCGGGTAGACCCGACTTGTGAAGCGAGCCTCGAAGGATGAACGGCCGAGATTGTTCAAGAGTCGGCCATCATCCTTCGAGACGCGGCCCGCAGCCAAGTTTACGCAGGCTGCGTAAACTTGCCTTCGTGGCCGCTCCTCAGGATGACGAGTTGGCGTTGTCTTTCCGATCCCCTCACCCGTACACGAACGCCGGGTCGTCGAAATCGATGGCGGGGAACTGGTCCTTCACGAGCGGCCAGACGGCAGCCATCGCGGTACTCCGGTTTCGTGCCACAACAAACATCTATGCGGCCGCAGCAAAAAAGTCCCTGCGACCCGGTATGCCATTCAGTTCGTGCGACCCACGTTCCGAGAATTTCAAACCGGCGCCGGCGACCAGATCGGTCACGACTCTGGAGACAAGAACTTCGCTGGGTTGGCACCGCGCCATGACCCTCGCGGCGGCGTGAACCGCTATGCCGCCGATATCACGGCCTCGCATCTCGATCTCGCCGGTATGGAGACCGGCCCGTAGCCGCAGGCCGAGTGGTTCTGCGGCCGATCTGAACGCCATCGCACATCTGACC
>JBKQQE010000587.1:0-6423 GCA_052326245.1 Xanthobacteraceae bacterium
GCCGGCATCCGCCTCACCAGCAGCGATGGCAAAGACAGCATCAACCTCGTCGCCGACGGCATCAACAGCGGTACGTGGGGCTACAACAACCTGCAGTGGTACGGCTTCACCTACTACCACAAGTTCAACGACCAGTGGCATATCTCCACCGAAGCCTACACCCTGTCTCAGAGAAACGTGCTGAACCAGAACAACGCGACGGCGCAGACCATCGTCGCCAACAGCGGGTATCCGTTCGGTGCGCAGCAGATGCCGTTCAACTCGCCGTTCCTGGCGCAGTGCCCCGCGGAAGTTGTAACCTGCACCGCGCGTGTTTACACGGCCCTGGAATATCTGAACTACAAGCCAACGCCATTGGATAACATTTCGTACCGGCTCGAGTTCTACGATGACGAGGAAGGCCAGCGCACCGGAACCGCGACCCGGTACATCGAGACCGGCCTCGGCTGGCAGCACTGGCTGTCGCCGCAGATCGAGATGCGTCCGGAGGTCAGCTACTACAGGTCGCTCGACGCACCGGCGTTCAACGGCAACGCCAATGCCGGTATCCTGCCGAACAAGAGCTGGTGCGTGATCGCATCGTCGGACATCATCATCCACTTCTGAGTGGATGAAACCGAACGAACGAAAACAGGAAGATGGCCCTCGCGGGCCATCTTCTTTTTTGGTGATGCAGTCGAAGACCGGGATATTCGACCCGCACAAGATGAGTGTGAGCTTCCGGATCGCTGCGTCGCTCTCGCTCTGAATGGTGCTATTGCGACCGCGCCGATTGCGTCGCAGAGCCCTGTGCACATGCACGGATTGCTGATGTTTTTCGCAATCTGTGGCGCAGATCCTGGCGTCGTAAAATCATGTAGCCCGCATCAATTCGGCCCGGAATTTGCAAAGTGAGCCCCAACGGGATCGACGCGCAAACGTACCCTTTTGCATCCACCGCGAGAGCGCGATGCAGAGGAACGTGTCGGGTGCTCGCTACGCGACTTCAATCAGCGCGAGGTAAGGGCGTGATGCATTTTGGATATCAGACAACACGGTCTCGGTGGGCGCCGGTGGCGATCGCGCTGTTGCTGGCCGGCGGCGCGGCGAGCGGCTGGGGCCTGCGACCCGCCACGCACCGCATCATCAGGATCGAGCACGACATCCTCGACGTGCTGAAGAAGCGCCCTCAGGTGGCGAGTCTCGAGATGGGCAGCATCGCTTCCGCCAACTGAAAATGTTGATGACCAGGGACAAACTCGTCGAACCCGACCGTCAGCGACGAGACCCGACATTGGCAAGAGTTCGGACGTCAGGGGTCAGTTACAACGATCTCAGACGGATTTGCCTTGAGGCCGTCAAGCAATGGCCTGGCTGCGAGAGTGTCGCGGGAATCCAGATCATTCGCGGCGACAGGCAGAAATTCTCGGTTCGCGTCACGCTGTACGGGAAGGCCGAGAAACGGGTCGCCGATCGGGCCATCAAATGCGTCGAGCGCGAGATGTGCCGGCACTTTCATCTGATGGAGTGAGGGAACGAGGCAGCGACAAGGCCCCACCAAACCAACTCGAATCCGGATCAGCCGCCTAAGGGACATAGCGACAATGCAAAGGCTCCTTTCACTGCTCCCATCCAAGCGTTTGAACTCGGCGACCGCGCGAGACTCGATGCCCGACTATCGTATGTATTTCATCGATCACGACGGGCGCACCGCGAGCGCGAAGGATCTTCACTGCGAGAACGACGTGCAAGCCGTCGAAGAGGCCAGGCAGGCGGTCGACGGTCGGGACGTCGAGCTTTGGCAGGCTGATCGAATGGTGGTCCGGCTGAACGCCAAGAGGTAAGTCCGCCTCCACCACAAATTTGCGACCGACCGGGTTGCAACCCTCGCCTGGAATTCCCACCGCAACGAGCTCGATTGTGCGGAGCCATCGCCGCGGCCACACAGGCGCGACGCAGGCACCGTAGTCAAGCCGCCTGAAAACGAAAAAGCCCCGGCCACATGGCCGGGGCTTCGTTTCGTCGACTATCGAAGATCAGTACTTCGCGACCACTGGGCCACCCATATTGAAGAGGTAGCTCAGGTGGAACGACAATGAATAAATCGGAGCGTTGGAGCTGTACCAGGAAACCGCGGAGCCGTCCGACCCCACGCCATTGCGATCGAACTTGAATTGGTAAAAATTAAATTCGGAACCGATGATCCAGTTGTGAGTGATCTTGTAGTCCAGGCCGGTGCCGACGGTATAGCCGCTTTGCCACTGCTTGACGCCGGCGGTCGGAGCGGTGATCGAGGTGTTGATGTCCGCGGTGGCCCAGCCGCCCTTGGCATAAATCATCCAGCGGTCAAACGAGTAACCAACCTTGCCAACGACGGTGGCAATGCCATCGGTCGAGAACGAGTACAGACGACCGGCGGTGATCGTGCTTGAATCGGTCTCCTTCATGTCGGCCCAGTCGTAGGTGCCCTCGACACCGAGAACCCATTTGCCCCACTGGCCCTGCGCGCCCAGGTGGCCGCCGCCTGCCGCCCCTCTCGGGCTCGGAAACACAGGTTCGTTGACGCCGGCATTGGTAACGGCGTAGGAGCCGGTCATAAAGTCATAGCCGACCTGGCCGCCGAGATAGATCCCCGCCCAGCTTTCTTCCGCGACCATCACAGGAGCCTTGGTGTAAGGGCGTGGGGCGAGGTCCGCAGCCTGCGCGCCCGACGCGCCAACTGCCATGATGGAAACCAAAAGAGCGTATTTCTTCAAGGAAATCTCCCCACTGTTAGAAGCGCCGCGTGCAGCGCTGAAGCCTGACAACGAGGTTATGCAATTTTTGTGAGAAAAGCTGTGACGGCGCTGCAACACTTAAGGTTATTTAAACAAAATCAGTAGTTTAGACAGATTTTTCGCCGCAATATTGGGCAATTGGCGATTTTTTCGGCAGCCAATCCGAGGCCGGCGCGCCCGACATCAAACAATTCAGGGAGGCAAGGGAGCGAAGCCTCCTCCCGGCACGCAAAATCAGGATGGACGCGCCCGATTCGGCGTGAAGCCACTGCTTTCAAAAACAGCAGCGGGCGCGATTCCAGCGCAGCAGCCGCTTCAGACCGAGAGCGCCGCGAGCACCAGGGCCGCCGCCTTGAAATCGCTGAGCCGGGTGGCGCGGCGGCTCGCCGCCTCCTCATCGACGCCCCACTGCTCCGCGTTCCAGTCCTCGTCCACATGCGCCGCGGCCCACACCGCCTCGGCTGTGAGATACCCCTCCATCAGCGCCAGCGCCAGCAGCGCCGAGCCGGTCACCGTCGTCACCGCATGGAGCGCGCCCAGACGCCACGGGTCAGTCGGCAGCGCGGCGCGGGCCGCGGCGATGGCCTGGTCTGGCTGCCGGACATGCAGGATGCCTTGCGCGAGAATGAAGTGCGCGCCGAGCCTGTCCGCGGCCCAGAACAGCACCGGATCCCACTGCTCGGCCTGCCGCGCCACCAGCGTCTTGGGATGATCGGCGCGGTAGAACAGCGCGTCGGATCCGAGATATTTCGCGATGTCGTCGGCGACATCCTGCAAACGATCGGCGACGCCGTCGACGATGCTATTGGCGAGCCGCGTCAACGGCATCGACAGCGGATTGATCACGGTTGTCTGGGCATCCCATTCGGCGGCGATCGCTGTCGCGATCGCGGATACCGGAGCGACCAGCGCGCGTTTGGCCGGCGTCCGCACGCCGCGCCCGTCGAGCAGCACCGCGAAACCTTCCGTGGCGGGAGCGATGCCGGCCGCAGCATAGAAGCGATTGCGCTGCTGGGCGCGCGAGGAGCGTCGCGCCGACTCGTTGGGATCAAGCGGCGACGGACCCGTGCCCTCTTCAAACAATTCCCGCATCTGATCGTCCATTACTCCCGGTGCGCGTAGCTCATTCCTCGGGCGCGTTTTCGATCGGATCGAACCGGTCGCCCTCGAGCCCGAGCAGGTTCCAGGTCTGCTGCATATGGGGCGGCAGCGGCGCGGTGGCGTCGATGAAGCCGCCGCGCGGATGCGGAATGACGATGCGGCGCGCCAACAAATGCAGGCGGTTCTGCACCCCGCCCGGCAGCTGCCAGTTTTCCAGGTTGAAATATTTCGGGTCCCCGACGATCGGGTGTCCGATATGGTCCATATGCGCGCGCAACTGGTGGGTGCGCCCGGTGACGGGTTTCAGCGACACCCAGGCGAGCTTTTGCGCCGACGTTTCGACCACCGCGTAATAAGTGACGGCGTGACTGGCGCCCTCGTCGCCGTGTTCGGCGATCCGCATCACGGAATCGTCCTCGCGTTCTTCCTTGGCGAGAAAGGTCGAGATCCGGCCCTGCTTCGGCTTCGGCACGCCCGCTACCAGCGCCCAGTAGATCTTGCGGGCGGAGCGCGACCGGAACGAGCCGGTCAGCGCCGACGCCGCGAAACGGGTTTTCGCAACCAGCAGACAGCCCGAGGTTTCCTTGTCGAGGCGATGCACGAGGCGCGGCCGCTGCCCCTTGGCGTCGCGCAGCACCTCCAGCATCTGGTCGACGTGCCGCGTCGTGCCGGATCCGCCCTGCACCGCCAGGCCGGCCGGCTTGTTGAGCACCAGCACGTCGGCGTCCTCGTAGAGCGTCATGGCCTTGAGCGCGTCGCGGGTCTTCTGCTGCGCTTCGGACAATTCGCCCCCCACTCCCTTCGGCGCGTCGAGCTTCAAGGGTGGAATGCGAACGCTCTGGCCTTCTTCGAGGCGATCCTTGCTGTCGGCGCGCTTGCCGTTGACGCGCAACTCGCCTTTGCGGACGATGCGCTGGATATGGGAGAACGACAGGCCCGGGAAACGCGCCTCGAGGAAACGGTCGACCCGCATGCCGTTCTCGTCGGCCGTGACGGTGACGGTCTGGACCTTGGTCGGCAGCGGCGCGGCTTCCGGTTTTTCTGCGACCGGCACATCCACGATGCGCGGCGGTTTGGCGGGGTCGAAGCGCGGCCCGCCGTAGCGCGTTCCACCGGGCGTCGTCGGCGCCGGCCGCGCCGGCGCGGGCCTTGTGGAGGCCGGCTTTGACGATCCGCCTTTCGACGCGCCAAATCGCGTCAACGGTTTGCCCTTCGCCCGATCGTCGTCGCGGCCAGGGCGGCCGCCCTTGGGACGGTCCGCACGGAAGCGATCGCCTGCCGTACCGCGGCTCTTCTGCAGGGGTCTTTTGACGCGACGGCTCATGGGGCTACCTTGTCCAAATTCACGTTGCGGCGCAGCTTGACTATCCGCGAACGATTTCATGCCGTACCGCAAATGGCAGCAGCGGTCACGGCCAAATCGCTCCCAATCCGGCGCGTACTGGTGTAGTGGCCGAAACAAGAACAATGTCCGTCACGCCCGGTCCGGACCCAAACACCAAGAAGGGACGACGCCAATGATATCCCCCCTCGGCCGCTGCCTCGCCCTGACGCTGACCCTGCTGGCAGGCACTGCCATTGCCGGCCAGATGCCCGCCGACGTCGCCGCCAGGATCAAGGAGCTGGGACCGGTGATCGACCCGCCCAAGACCGCGCCGATCTATGCCCCGCTGCAGCAGAAGGAGCCCTATCAGGGGGTCAAGGTCGAGCGCGACGTCAAATACGGCCCCGCCGACCGCAACCGGCTCGACGTGTTCACGCCCGACCCGCCGTCGACCGGCCCAAAGCCGGTGCTGATCTTCGTCCATGGCGGCGGCTTCGTGGCCGGCGACAAGCATCCGCCCGGCAGCCCGTTCTACGACAATGTGATGCTGTGGGCGCTGAAGGAGGGCTTTGTCGGCGTCAACATGACCTATCGCCTGGCGCCGCAGTCGCCGTGGCCGGCCGGCGCCGAGGACGTCGCGAGCGTGGTGCGCTGGGTGGCCGACAATATCGCCGCGCGCGGCGGCGATCCGGCCCGCGTCTACCTGATGGGTCACTCGGCTGGCGCGGTCCATGTCGCCTCCTACGTCTCGCATCCCGAATTCCAGGGCCCCAAGGGCAACGGGCTCGCCGGCGCCATCCTGGTTTCGGGGCTCTATGACCTCACCTTGATGCCGGTCAGCGATCTGGAGCGGGCGTATTTCGGAACCGACACGGCCGTCTACAAGGAGCGATCGTCGCTCGAGGGCCTTGTGGCCGGCAAGACGCCGCTGCTGGTCGTACGCGCCGAGCTCGATCCGCCGCCCTTCGTGAAAGGCTTCGATGAGTTGCGGGAGCGCCTGTGCGCCGCGGCGCGGGGCTGCGCCCGCACCGTGGTGCTGCCGCAGCACAGCCACATCTCGGAGCTGTACGCGGTCAACAGCGGCGACACCGCGCTGACCGACGAGATCTTGGCATTCGTCAAGGCTGGCGGGAAATAGTGCAACTTCTAGATCAGTTCACCCAACCTTCCGTCATGGCCGGGCATGTCCCGGCCATCCACGTCTTTGCGGCAAAAACGGAAGTCGTAGATGCCCGGCACGAG
>JBKQQE010000588.1:0-3142 GCA_052326245.1 Xanthobacteraceae bacterium
GAAGCTCGGCGTGCGCAACATCGACGGCTACAACGCGCGCGTCGCCGAGGCGAGCAAGAAGGGCGAGAAGCTCAGCCGCACGGTGCACACCGGCTACGACAAGGAAACCGGCGAGGCGATCTACGAGAACGAGGAGCTCGATCTCGAGACGCTGCCTTACATCGTCGTCATCGTCGACGAGATGGCCGACCTGATGATGGTCGCCGGCAAGGACCTCGAAGGCGCGGTGCAGCGCCTAGCCCAGATGGCGCGCGCCGCCGGCCTGCACGTCGTCCTGGCAACGCAACGGCCGTCGGTCGACGTCATCACCGGCACCATCAAGGCGAATTTCCCGACCCGCATTTCGTTCCAGGTCACCTCCAAGATCGACAGCCGCACCATCCTCGGCGAGATGGGCGCCGAGCAGCTGCTAGGCCAGGGCGACATGCTCTACATGGCCGGCGGTGGGCGCATCAGCCGCGTCCACGGCCCGTTCGTCTCCGACGAGGAAGTCGAAAAGGTGGTGCGGCATCTGAAGACGCAAGGCTCGCCGGAATATCTGGAGGCCGTCACCGCCGAGGAGGAGACCGACGAGGACGGCGCGGTGTTCGATTCCACCGGCATGGGCGGCGGCGAGGCCAACGACCTGTTCACGCAGGCGGTGCAGATCGTCAAGCGCGACCGCAAGGCGTCGACCAGCTACATTCAGCGCCGGCTGCAGATCGGCTACAACCGCGCCGCGTCGCTGATGGAGCGGATGGAACAAGACGGCATTGTCGGCCCCGCCAACCATGCCGGCAAGCGCGAAATCCTGGTCGGCGAGGAAGAAGAACGCTTCTGAGAACACAATTGGCGCGGCGCGAGCCGGTAAACCGCCATTGCCCTGCTCGTGCTATTTTGCTTTCGACCGCCGAAACGACTACTGTGGCTGATCCGGAAACGGCTTGCCGAGCCAGCCAGCGAAAATTGGCAGTCTAAAATAAGGAAGCCGAAGCCAAGCCGAAGAAACGAAAAAAGAAGAAGAACGAAAATAGAAAAATAGAGAAGTAGTGAACTGGTGAAATAGAAATAGCGTGGCAGTTTTTCCACATGCGCGGCGACGACCTTGCCGGACATGCCTGGAACGTGATGGATCAGATCTTTGAGCATGACCGCAATGCGCAAACCGGCCCTCCCGCAATTTTCGCACAGCCGTGAGACCACGCGCCGGAAGGCGTGCGGCGCGTTGATGGCTGCGGTGTTCGCAGCCGGGCTGCTGATGCCGGACGCGCTGGCGCAGGCGATCCCGTTGCCGCAGCCGGCGCCGAAGGCCCGCGAGGCGGCGTCGACGGTCCGGCCGGCCGCCTCCGCGCCGGTTGCGACCACGCCGCCGGTTCCGGTGATCCCCGATCCCCGCAATCGCGCGCCGTCGAACATCTTCACCAGCTTCGACGCTAATCAGCGGGCGCAGACCGCCAAGATCAGCGCCTACCTGTCGGCGCTGCAGAATCTCTCCGGCAACTTCGTCCAGGTCGGTCCGGACGGATCGCGCTCGACCGGCAGCTTCTTCATCCAGAAGCCCGGCAAGGTGCGCTTCGAATACGACCCGCCGAGCCCGATCGCGATCATCGCCGACGGCTCAGCGGTCGCGGTGCGCGACCAGAAGCTCGCCACCCAGGATCTCTATCCGCTGTCGCAAACCCCGCTGCGGTTTCTGCTGTCCGATCGGCTCGACCTGATGCGCGACACCAATGTCGTCGCCGTCAGCTCCGACGACCTGTTCGTCACCGTCACCATCGAGGAAAAGCAGCCGCTGGTGGGCACCAGCCGGCTGATGCTGATGATGGGGGCCAAGGACAATCAGCTGAAGCAGTGGACAATCACCGATCCGCAGGGTTACGACACCACCGTTGCGGTGTACAACCTCGACAGCACCCGCAAGATCGATCCGAGCATTTTCAAGATCGAATCTGCGTACGACTTCAACCACAACTAGCCCCGGCCGCCGCGCTCCAACCCGTCGCCGGCCTCCCGCCCCCCATGCGCCTCACGCTCGAGACATGGAACATCAATTCGGTGCGGCTGCGCATCGATCTCGTCGCCAAGTTCATCAAGGCGGCGCGGCCCGACGTGCTGTGCCTGCAGGAAACCAAGTGTCCTGACGACGCCTTCCCGATCAAGCGCTTCAAGCGGCTCGGCTACGAGCACGTCGCGCTGAACGGCCAGAAGGGCTATCACGGCGTCGCCGTGGTGTCGCGGATTCCGTTCGCGGCAACCGACATCCGCACGTTCTGCGACAAGGCCGATTCGCGCCACATCTCGGTGTCGTTCGGCGCCGAGGCCGGCCTGGCGGCACCGCTGGTGCTGCACAATTTCTACGTCCCGGCCGGCGGCGATATTCCGGACCCGAAGCTCAATGCGAAGTTCGCCCACAAACTGGCGTTTCTCGACGAGATGAGGGACTGCGCGCCGCTGCATCCGTCGGGCGACGCCCGTCATGTCCTGGTCGGCGATCTCAATGTCGCGCCGCAGGAGCACGATGTCTGGTCGCACCGGCAGATGCTTCACGTGGTGTCGCACACTGAAATCGAGTGCGACAAGCTCAACGCCGTGCGCGACGCCGGACGCTGGATCGACGTCGCGCGCCAGCGCATCGCGCCGTCGGAGAAGGTCTATACGTGGTGGAGCTACCGCGCCGCCGACTGGGCCGCGGCGGATCGTGGCCGCCGGCTCGATCACGTCTGGGTTTCGCCGGCGCTCGCGAACCGGGTCACCGACTTCCGGATCAGCCGCGCGGCGCGCGGCTGGGAACGGCCATCGGATCACGTGCCGGTGACGGTCGTGCTGGAGGTCTGAATCACGGTGTCTGGTTCGCGGGGTTGAGGCCGAGACTTCCCCGCACCTTCAGCGTCATCGCCCGGCTTGACCGTGCCGGAGTCACACATCTCGATCTGCCCGAGAGGACCGTGGTGTTGAACGCTCCCTCCCCCCTTGTGGGGGAGGGCCGGGGAGGGGGGTAAGCCACACGCTCGGAAATTGATGTGAGGGCGTAAAGAGCGATCTGTCGCGCTGCGGATTCTCCATCACCCCCCTCCCTAACCCTCCCCCACAAGGGGACCACAAGGGGGGAGGGAACAGTTTATTGCCGGAGAATTTCAGTAGCAAAAACGAAACAATTCGGCCG
>JBKQQE010000589.1:0-9126 GCA_052326245.1 Xanthobacteraceae bacterium
GGTGCGACTTGAGGCTCCTGCCGTCGGCCGGATCGAGATGGCACCAGACCCGCGTCTGCTGGCATTCCACCGCCGACTCGCCGCCCTTCACCAGGCAGTGCCGGAGCTGGAAGCTGGAATTCCTGATCGAGGCGATGGTCGAGAACACCTGGACGCGGTCGTCATAGGTGACCCGCCGCAGGAATTTCACTTCCATGTCGACAATCGGGATGCCGGCAAAGCCATATTTCGCCTTCAGCTCGGTCTGGGTCAGACCGGTCGCCGCCTCGATCAGCGCGACGGAGCTCCAGTCGAAATACTCGATGAACCGCGGATGAAACACGATCCCGGCCGGATCACAGTGTCCCCACTCGACGACGAGGTCGCGCCGGTTGACCACGAATTCGCCGCCCACGTAGTCCGGTGGGTTGTCGTTGTCGAGCATTGCCGCCTCAAAGCCCCATGAACTTGGCCCGCGCCGCCTCGTCGGCGACGAGCGCGGGGCTGTCGCCGCTCCACACCACCTCGCCCTTCTCGAGGGCGTAGTGGCGGTCGGCGAATTCGGCCAGCATCTCGATTTCCTTGTCGATGATCAGCATCGACAGGCCCTCGCCGCGCAGCACCTTCAGCCGCGACCAGATCTCGTCCCGGATCACCGGCGCAAGGCCTTCGGTGGCTTCGTCCAGCACCAACAGCCGCGGATTGGTCATCAGCGCGCGCCCGATCGCCAGCATCTGCTGTTCGCCGCCGGAGAGCTGCGCCCCGCCGTTGCTGGCGCGGGCGCCGAGCCGCGGAAAGAAGTCGATGACGCGATCATAGGTCCAGGGATTGCGGTCGCCGCGCGGGTTGGCCTGCGCCATCAGCAGGTTTTCCCGCACGGTCAGGTTGGGAAAGATATGACGGCCTTCCGGCACCAGCCCGATGCCGAGCCGGGCGATGCAGTGGGGCGGGAGGCGATCAATGCGCTCGCCGGCAAAGCTGATGGTTCCCGATTGCGCGGCGATCAACCCCGACATCGCCCGCACCGTGGTGGTCTTGCCCATGCCGTTGCGGCCGAGCAGCGTCACCACCTCGCCGGCGCCGATCTTGAACGAGACGTCGAACAGCACCTTGCTGGAGCCGTAGCCGGCGCGGAGATTGGCAACTTCCAGCATCCGCCTCACCTGTGCCCGAGATAGGCGGCGCGCACCGCCGGATCGGCCCGCACCGCGTCCGGCGCGCCGCAGGCGATGGTCTGTCCCGCCACCAGCACCGCGACCCGGTCGGCCAGCGCGAACACCGCGTTCATGTCGTGCTCCACCAGCAGCATGGCGTAGCTGCGCTTCAGCCCTTCCAGAAGCCTGGTCATGCGGACGCTGTCCTCGCGCCCCATCCCCGCCATCGGCTCGTCGAGCAGCAAGAGCCGCGGCCGCATCGCCAGCGCCATGGCAAGCTCGAGCTGGCGGCGTTCGCCGTGCGAGACGTCGGCGGCGCGACGATCGAGCCGCGTCAGGCCGACGCTGTCGAGCGCCTCGCGCGCCGGATCGG
This sequence comes from Xanthobacteraceae bacterium, assembly GCA_052326245.1. Taxonomy (GTDB): domain Bacteria; phylum Pseudomonadota; class Alphaproteobacteria; order Rhizobiales; family Xanthobacteraceae; genus Bradyrhizobium_A. Next base: position 1,507 of record JBKQQE010000589.1, read on the forward strand.
TCAAGGCGCGGTCGGCGCCGGCGTCGCGCCAGAACCTGAAGCTGTGGCCGAGACGCGCCTGCACCGCCACCGCGACGTTGGCCAGCAGCGTGAAGTCGAGGAACACCGAGGAGATCTGGAACGAGCGGGCAAGCCCGGCGCGGGCGCGACGGTGCGCCGGCGACCTGGTGATGTCACGGCCGTCGAAGAAGATCGCGCCGCCGTTCGGCGTCAGATCGCCCTGCAGCTGCGCGATCAGCGAGGTCTTGCCGGCGCCGTTCGGCCCGATCAGCGCCAGCGTTTCGCCGTGGCCGACGTCGAGGTCGAGATGGTTGGTGGCGATCAGGCCCTCGAAGCGCTTGTAGAGGTCGCGCACCTTCAGCAGCGGCTCGCTCATGACGACGCCCCCTTGCCGGTGGCGATGCGCACCAGGTCCATCAGGCCGCCGCGCAGTGTCACCACGACGAGGATGATAAAGGCGCCGAACACCAGCTGCCAGTGCACCGACCAGCCCGACAGCACGATCTCGAGCACCAGGAAGACGCAGGCGCCGACCACCGGGCCCATCACCCACGCCATGCCGCCGAGCACGCACATCACCACGAGGTCGCCGGACCTGACCCACGACATGTCGGAGGGGCTGATGAACTGCTGCCCGGTGGCAAGCAGCGCGCCGGCGAGCCCGGCGATGGCGCCGGACAACGCGAAGGCCGCGAGCTTGTAGGTCAGCGGCGGAATGCCGAGCGCGGTCAACCGCCGCTCGTTCTGCTCCGCCGCGCGCAGCACCACGCCGAAGCGGCTTGCGATCAGCCGCTGCATCGCGATCAGCACCACCGCCAGCACCGCCACGCAGCCGTAATAGAACGGCACCCGCGCGGTCGCCGGATGACCGAACAGCGTCAGCGGCGCAGTGATCTGCAGCCCGTCCTCGCCGCCATACTGCTGCAGCGCCACGAAGAAGTAGTAGAGCATCTGGTTGAAGGCCAGCGTGATCATGATGAAGTAGGCGCCCGAGGTGCGCAGCGCGATCACGCCCATCGCCGCGGCGGCGGCGCCCGCCACCACCATCGCCAGCGGCAGCAGGATGGCGAGTTCGCCGGTGGCCGGCAGCACGTTCCAGGAAGCGCCGCCGTCGAGCTCGAACGCCGCGATCCCGACCACATAGCCGCCGATGCCGAACAGCCCTGCATGCAGCAGGCTGACGAGGCCGCCGAAGCCGAGCACGAGGTTGAGCGCGACGGCGGCGATCGAGAAGATCACGATCCGCGTCGCGATCTTGATCAGGAATGGATTGCCGAGCAGCGTGGCCACCGTCGGCACCAGCGCCAGCACGGCGATCAGCAGCAGCAGTCCCGCGAGCCGGCCAAAGCGTCGGCGCGACGGGAGGGGCGAAGCGAGCGTCGTCATCGCGGCGTCAGCCATGGACCGGGAACAGTCCGCGCGGACGCCAGGCCAGGATGGCGGCCATCATCATGAAGATGATCATGCTGCCCAGCGCCGGCGGCAACAGCACGCGGCCGAAGGTATCGGTCAGTCCGATCAGGATGGCGGCGACGAAGGCGCCCTTGATCGAGCCGATGCCGCCGATCACGGTGACCACCAGCGCCAGGATCAGCACCGGCTCGCCCATGCCGACCTGCACCGCGCTGATCGGTCCGGCCATGATCCCGGCGAGCCCCGCCAGCGCCGCGCCCGCGGCGAACACCAGCGAAAACACCAGTTCGACATTGACGCCCATGGCCGAGGCCATGCTGCGGTTGCTGGCCCCGGCGCGGACCCACATGCCGACGCGGGTATGGACCACCACGATATAGAGTCCGATCGCCACCAGCAGGCCGACGGCGAGGATCGCCAGCCGAAAACTCGGGTAGATCACGCCGGGAAAAACCTCCACCGTGTGGGACAGCAGCGCCGGCACCGGCATCGGCACCGGCACCGGCCCCCAGACAATGCGCACCAGCTCGTTGATCACCATGATCAGGCCAAAGGTGACCAGCACCTGGTCGAGGTGGCCGCGATTGTAGAACCGCCGCAGCACGGTGGCCTCGAGCAGCGCGCCGGCAAGCGCGGTGGCCGGCACCGCGACCAGCAGCGCCAGCAGGAAATTGCCGGTCCGCGCCAGCGCCGCGGCGGCCAGGAACGCGCCGACCATGAACAGCGAGCCATGGGTCAGGTTGATCATGTTCATGATGCCGAACACCAGCGTCAGCCCCGCCGCCATCAGGAACAGCTGGACGCCGAGTTGCAGGCCGTTGAGCGATTGCTCGATCAGCAGCGGGGTGGTCATGTCGACTTCCTCAACCCATCCATTGTCGTCGGGACCCCTTCACCCTCTCATCCGTCATCGCCCGGCGAAGACCGGGCGATCCAGTATTGCAGCGCGGTGCGGACGGTCCTAGCGCCGCGTCAACCTAGTCGTTATTGCCGGGCTGGACCCGGACCCTCTCGTCATTCCGGGGCGCGCGCAACGCGCGCGAAACCGGAATCTCGAAGTTGGAAAACGCTAACGCTCAAACTTCCGGATTCCGGATCGGCCCGCTTCGCGGTCCGTCCGGAATGACGGCGAAGTCATGCGAAGACCAGCCACCCTACTGCGCCTTCATCGGGCAGTCACCGGCATAGGAATCCCCCTGCTCGGCCTTGATCAGCTCCAGCCGCTTCAGGGTCGGCCGGCCCTTGGCGTCCTTGATCACTTCCGACAGGTAGGAATCCATGATCGGGTAGTGGTTGGTGTTGAACTTGAAGTGGCCGCGGATGGAATCGAACTTGACGTTCTCCAGCGCCTTCTGGAACGCGTCCTTGTCCTCGATCTTGCCGCCGATCGACTTCAGCGCCGCGTCGAGAATCAGGACGCCGTCATAGGCGGCCGAGGCATAGGTCGACGGCAGGCGGTGATAGGCGGCCTCGAAATCGGCGACGAACTTCTTGCTGGGTGCGTTGTCGAAATCCTCGGTCCAGAACGTCGAGGCGAACGAGCCCACCGCCGCGTCGCCGATGCCGGGCAGAATGGTCTGGTCGAGCGAGAACGACGGGCCGTACAGCTTGATCTTGTCCATCAGGCCGGCCTGGGCGTACTGCTTGACGAAGTTGATGCCCATGCCGCCGGGATAGAAGAAGAACACGGCGCCGGGATTGGCGGCGCGCAGCTGCGCGATCTCGGCGGCGTAGTCGAGCTGGCCGAAGGCGGTGTAGACCTCGCCGGCGACCTCGCCCTTGTAGGCGCGCTTGAGGCCGGCGAGGAAGTCCTTGCCGGCGGGATAGTTCGGCGCCATCAGGTAGACGTGCTTGACGTTGTTCTCGCGCAGATAGATCCCCATCGCCTCCGCCAGCATGTCGTTCTGGAACGACTCGTTGAAGTAGTGCGGATGGCACTGCTTGCCGGCGTATTGCGACGGCCCGGCATTGATGGAGAACACGAAGGTGCCGGCGTCTAGCGTCGGCTTCGCCACCGCCAGCATCACGTTGGAGAACACGATGCCGGTGAGGATCTGGATATGGTCGCTCTCCACCATCTTGTCGGCGAGCTGACGGCCGACGTCGGGCTTGGCCTGGTCGTCGCCCTGGATCAGTTCGACCTTGCGGCCGCCGAGCGTGCCGCCGGTGGTCTTGAGCCCGAGGTTGAAGGCATCGAGCAGTTCCTGGCCGAGCTGGCCCTGCGGCCCCGAGAAGGTCGACAGGAAGCCGATCTTGATCGGATCATCGGCGCGGGCGGTGCCCGCGAGCGCGCCCGACGTCAACAGCAGCGTGGCCATCGCCATCCGCGAAGCAATCTTCTTCATCGTTACCCCTCCTTGAGGCTGTTAGATCGACTGTCGAAAGGCAAGGTACTCATTTGCGCTGCGATCGATCGCCTCCATCTGCGGCACGTGGCCGACGCCCGGCAGCAGGACCGGCCGCGCGTTCGCAATCAGCCGCTTGCAGGTTTCAAGCGCGGAAGGAGGAACCAGTCTGTCGGAATCGCCCCACAACAGCAGGGTCGGCGCCTTGATTGCGGGCAGCCGCTTGTCGAGATCGTAGCCGGCGACGTCGGCCATGATCCGGTCGAAAATGCGCTTGTGCAATTCGTAATTGGCCGCAGCCCGGCGCCCCAGGGTCTGCCAGACACAGTAGGGCAGCGTCGGCAGCTTGACCATGGCGAGTTGCATGACGCCGCGAAGATCCGCCGGCGTGCGGCAGCACAGCACGTAGTCGCCCCGCTTCCACGCGTCCATCGCGACCGAATGTTCGAGATCGGAGGTTCCGGCCGCTGCGATCAGCCACAGGCTGGCGACCATGTCGGGGCTGGAGGACGCGAGCCCGGCGCTGATCCAGCCGCCCATGGAGTGGCCTCCCAGGTGCACCCGGCGCAATCCGAGCGCCTCGATGATCTGGCGCAGGTTGTTGACCTGGGCCTCGATGCCGTAGTCGGCCGTTTCCGGCTTGTCGCTGTCGCCGAAGCCCGGGAGGTCGGGCAGGATGACGCGGAACTTGCTTTTCAGTTTGCCGGCGACATCCAGCAGGGTGCCGCGGTCGACCCCCATGCCGTGAACCAGAACCAGCGGCTCGCCCGCGCCGGCTTCCCAATAGTCGATGTTGAAGCCCGGGATCCGGATCCGCTTGTCGACGAAGCCCATCACCTTCAGGCGCAGCGCCAGCAGCTGGTGCGCGGTGAATTCAGGGAAGATGTAACTGAGACCGACGATGCAGATCAGCACCAATGCGACGACGACCGCCGCGTAAACGAGCGCCATGTTCCCCCCTTGACCGTCCCGTACTTATTCAGACGTCCGTGCCGGCAATGTCGGTGGAGCCTTGGCGGCTCCTGCCCCTCGCGCGGCAGGCGCTTCTTGTTATGTCCACGCCGACCGGGGCGCGAGTTTTATGTAATATAATGCATATAGTGGCCTGCGGTGCCGTGACGTGTCAAGATTGAGAGGAATAATCATTCCTATCTGGCGCCATTTTTGCGGGGCCCTTCCGACCGGCTAGGCCGCCGGACCAATGGTGATGTCGATGCTGCCCAGCCCATCGATGCCGCCGGTGACCTTGTCGCCCGCGACAATGGCGCCGACGCCCGCCGGCGTTCCCGTCATGATCAGGTCGCCCGGCTTCAAAACCATCGAGCGCGAGGCGATCGCGATGATGTCGGGCACCGGCCAGATCAGCTCGGCGAGATCAGCATCCTGCTTCACCGCGTCGTTGACCGCGAGCCAGATGCGGCCGCGCGCGGGGTGGACATTGTCCTTGACGCGGTGCAGCGGCGCGATCGGCGCCGACAGGTCGAAGGCCTTGCCCCAGTCCCAGGGCCGGCCCTTGTCGCGCGCCTCGAACTGCAGGTCGCGGCGGGTCAGGTCGATGCCGACGCCGTAGCCGAAGACGTGGTCGAGCGCGCGCTCGCGCGGAATGGCGAAGCCCTCGCGGCCGATGGCGACGATGAGTTCGATCTCGTAGTGGAAGTTCTTGGTCTCGGGCGGATAGGGAATCGTTGCGCCGGAATCGACCACCGCGTCGGCCGGTTTGGTGAAGAAGAACGGCGGCTCGCGATCGGGATCCTTGCCCATCTCGCGGGCGTGCGCGGCGTAGTTGCGGCCGACGCAGAAGATGCGGCGCACCGGAAACCGCGCGGTCTCGCCCGCGATCGCCACCGAAGCCTGCACCGGCGGCGCGAATACGTAGTCGGTCATGTCTTAGTTCCCTCAGTCCTGAACTTGGAGTTTTCGTCATGGCCGGGCTTGTCCCGGCCATCCACGTCCTTCTTGCTGCGATGCCGTGAAGACGTGAAGACGTGGATGCCCGCGACAAGCGCGGGCATGACGCAATTAACAACTAGGCATTACCCCGGTCCTCGCGAAACAGATCGAGCTTCTGCTGCACCGGGCGGTCGGAGAAACTGAACAGCACGGCCTCGTCGTCGGCCTCGTGGGTGACCCACTGCCAGCTCGGCACCACGAAGATGTCGCGCGGGCCCCATTCGAACACCTGCTCGCCGATCCGCGAGCGGCCGCGGCCCTCGACCGCGGTGAACACGGTGGCGTCGGTGGAACGATAGCGCGCGGTCTTGAAGCCCCTGGGCAGCAGCTGCAGGAAGGTGCCGATGGTCGGCATCGCGAAATCGCCGGTGGCCGGATTGACGAAGCGCAGCTTCAGCCCGTGGCAGGGGTCCCACTCGCTCGCCCGCTTCGCCGTCTCCAGCGCCTCGCGCGAATGGGCGTAGGGATAGTTGAACACCGGTGAGGACTTCGCCGCGCGCTTGAAGTCCACCGGCAGCAGGTTGTGGCCGTAGCGCGCGAAGTTGTCGCCGGTCGGCCGCGTCACCGGCTGGGCGTCCTCGCCGAGGCCCTCGATGAAGGACGCGTCGAAGAACTGCACCACCGGAATGTCGAGACCGTCGAGCCAGAACATCGGCTCCGAGGTCTCGTTGCCGTGGTCGTGCCAGGCCATCGCAGGTGTAATGACGAAATCGCCCGGCTCCATGTTGGTCCGCTCGCCGTCCACGGTGGTGTGGGCGCCCTTGCCCTCCAGGATGAAGCGCAGCGCCGACTGGCTGTGCCGGTGCGCCGGCGCGACCTCGCCCGGCATCACCAGCTGCACGCCGGCATAGAGCGAGGTGGTCGCCTTCGACTGGCCGCGCAGCCCGGGATTTTCGAGGATCAGGACGCGCCGCTCGGCTTCCTTGGCGGTGATCAGCTGGCCCGCCTCCATCATGTAGCCGCGGATCGCGTCGAAGCGCCACAGATGCGGCCGGCAGCCGCTCTTCGGCTCGCGCGTGATCAGGTCGCCCATCACGTTCCACAGCGCGGAGAGATTCTCGCCGTCGATGCGGCGATAGAACGCCTCGCGCTCCGGGGTCTTCTCGACGGCGTGGTCCATGGCTCGCCTCCCGCATTTTCTGTTGCTGTCCCGGCGCTTGTGGCTTCGGGCAGGCCGAACTCGCGGCCACCGGGCCAGCCCCGTTTTATTGACAGCATACTGATTGACTGTGTACTGTCAATCACCAATTGCGAACCGCTGTCATTGCACAAGGCCGCGACCCCATGCCGACCAAGCCCCGCTCCGGCACCATGGACGACGTCTACACCAAGCCCGGCTACCTGTTCCGCCGCACGCAGCAGATCGCGGTGGCGATTTTTCTTGAGGAGTGCCGCGACTACGACCTGACGCCGCTGCAATACGCCGCCCTGGTCGCCGTCCGCACCCATCCCGGCATCGACGCGACGCGGCTGTCGGCGCTGATCGCCTACGACCGCTCCACCCTGGGCAGCGTGGTCGAGCGGCTGGAGGCGAAGGAATTGATCCAGCGCGAGGCCGCCGCCACCGACAAGCGGGTCAAGCTGCTGCATCTCACGCCGAAGGGCGCGACCGTGCTGCGCCAGGTGATGACCGCGGTGGACCGCGCCCAGGCCCGCATGCTGGCGCCGCTGAAGCCGGCCGAGCGCGCGACGCTGATGGATCTGTTGGTGCGGCTGGTCGATCTCAACAACGACGCCTCGCGCGTGCCGCTGCGCCCCGAGGATGCCATCGACCACTTCAACAAGACGGGGTGAGCGGGAAGCGAAGGCCGCGTCGACGCGCGGACGGGACGTCGAGGCTAGTGGACTAGGTTCTGTGGACATTTATCGTAGCCACAGCACGATGGCGGCGAGAGTTATGACGGCGAGGTAA
>JBKQQE010000590.1:0-4250 GCA_052326245.1 Xanthobacteraceae bacterium
ACGGGCGCGGAAACTAGCGGAATGGCCGGCGTTGGACAACAGCGTGAAGATGGCAAAAACGGGCACATGTGGTTTCCCGTCATGGCCGGGCAGCGCGATCCCTCTCTGACGGATCGCTAGGACTAACGTCTCCCGGCCATCCACGTCTTTCTTGCCGCAACTCTCTAAAGGCGTGGATGCCCGGCAGCGCAGACAAGTTTACGCAGTCTGCGCAAGGCAGACTGCTACGGCCGGGCATGACGCTTCTATTTGGAATTTGGGACAGAGCACCCCTCACGCGTTGCCGCGGCCGGCGCCGCCGAAGCGCCGGCGGATCCGCAGGCTGAGCCCGTCGCAGACGTCGCGATAGGCCTGCAGCCGCTGCTCGCGCGTGCCCTCGGTGCCGGTCGGATCCGGCGTCGGCCAGTACTCGACATCGGCGGCGATAGCGCGGGTGAGCTCCAGCGCCTTGTGGTGCGCCTCCGGCGACAGCGTGATGATGAGGTCGAAGTTGAGCCCCTCGTAGTCCTCGAGCTCGTCGAAGGTCTGCGGCTTGTGGCGGGAGATGTCCTGCCCGAGCTCGGCCATCACCGCCACCGCGAACGGATCGAGCTCGCCCTTGCGCACGCCGGCCGAGCGCACATAGAGCTTGGAGGAAAACATGTGCTGCAGCAGGCTCGCCGCCATCGGCGAGCGGACGCTGTTGAGGCCGCAGGCGAACAGCACCGCCTGCGGAAGTCGCGCGCGCTGCTGCGGCGGCGCAACCATCTAGCGTCCCGAAACCGACGTTCGCACCTGCATTGCGGCACCCCTTCGCGCGAACGTCGGTTTCGAGGGGACGCTAGAATTGAAATTCGGCGTGTGATCCAGGTTCAGAGGATCCCGCGTTGGATTCGCGACAGCCGTTGACGGGATCCTCTGAACCATCACACGCGCCTAACCCTTCCAGTGCAGCACGGAGATCAGCGTGAACAGCCGCCGCGCGGTCTCGAAATCCACCCGCACCTTGCCCTCCAGCCGCTCCATCAGCGTCCGCGAGCCTTCGTCGTGGACGCCGCGCCGGCCCATGTCGATGGCCTCGATCTTGTCCGGCGTCGCGGTGCGGATGGCGTGGTAGTAGCTGTCGCAGATCATGAAGTAGTCCTTCACGATGCGGCGAAACGGCGTCAGCGACAACAGGTGCACCACCACCGGGCTGCCGTCCTCGCGGCGGATGTCGAACATCAGCCGGTTGCCGGTGATGCCGAGATGCAGCGTGTAGGGTCCGCCCTCGGCGCCGGCCGGCGCGAACAGGTTCTTTTCCACCAGGTCGTAGATCGCGATCGCCCGCTCGTGCTCGATGTCCGGCCCGGAGCGCCCGATCGACTCCTCGTCGAGCGTCACCGCGACGATCCGGCTGCGGCTGTCGTCCGAACTGTCACTCGAGTCTGGCGCGGGCTTGGTCATCACAGGTTGAGGCGGATTCCGACCGACCGCGCGTGGGCGTCGAGACCCTCGGCCTGGCCAAGCGTCATGGCGGCGGGACCGAGCGCGCGCAGCTGATCCGGTCCGCAGCGCAGGATCGACGTTCGCTTCATGAAGTCAAGCACGCCGAGGCCGGACGAGAACCGCGCCGAGCGCGCCGTCGGCAGCACGTGGTTGGAGCCGCCGACATAGTCGCCGATCGCCTCGGGCGTGTGTTGGCCGAGGAAGATCGCGCCGGCATTGCGGATGCGGCCGGCCAGCGCCTCGGGGTCCGCGGTCATGATTTCGAGGTGCTCGGCGGCGATGGCGTCCGCAAGCCGCACCGCCTCGTCGAGATGGGCGACGCGGATGATGGCGCCGAAATCGCGCCACGAGGCGGAGGCGATGGCGGCGCGCGGCAGGGTGGCGAGCTGGGCCTCCACCGCGCGCTCGACCCTTGCTGCGAGGCCGGCATCGTCGGTGATCAGGATCGACTGCGCGCTGGCGTCGTGCTCGGCCTGCGCCAACAGGTCGGCGGCGATCCAGTCGGCGTTGGCTTCGCCGTCGGCGATCACCAGCACTTCCGATGGGCCGGCGATCATGTCGATGCCGACCTGGCCGAACACCAGCCGCTTGGCCGCCGCCACATAGGCGTTGCCCGGCCCGACGATCTTGGCCACCGGCCGGATCGTCGCCGTGCCATAGGCCAGCGCCGCCACCGCCTGCGCGCCGCCGACGCGGTAGATTTCCGTGACGCCGGCGAGCGAGGCCGCCGCCAGCACCAGCGGATTGAGCTTGCTGTCGGGGGTCGGCACCACCATCACCACCCGATCGACGCCGGCGACGCGGGCCGGGACCGCGTTCATCAGCACCGACGACGGATAGGCCGCGGTGCCGCCGGGCACATAGAGGCCGACGGCCTCGATGGCGGTCCAGCGGTGGCCGAGCTCGACGCCCAGCGCGTCGGTGAAGCGATCGTCCCGGGGCAGCTGCCGGCGGTGAAAGCTCTCGATGCGGTCGCGCGCCAGCCGCAGCGCGTCGACCGTGGCGCTATCGCAGGCGGCGGTCGCGGCGGCGATCTCGGCGGCGGAGATTTTCAGGCCTCCGGCATCGAGCGCGAGGCGGTCGAATTTCGCCGTGGCCTCGATCAGCGCCGCGTCGCCGCGCGCCCTGACGTCGCCGACGATGGCGCGGACCGCGGTTTCCACATCGGCCGCGACCTCGCGCTTGGTGGCGAGAAAAGCCTCGAAGCGTGCGGCAAAATCGGCGCTGGAGCTGTCGATGCGGATCGGCATGGCGGAGGTCCGGCTGTGGCGCCTAGTGTCCCGGTTCTAACATTCGCATGATCTTGCGGCGGGCTCTTTTGCGAATGTTAGAACCTTAGGGACACTGGCAACTATAGGATTCGAGTGTGGTATTGGATTTTACATTCGCTTCACGATCCCGCGGCTGGGTGGGTAGCGAATTTAAAATACACCACACTCGCCTTGCTCAATGACGCGCCGGTCCCACGCCGTCAACCCTTGGGGGGGCCGACCCGCCGTGGGAGTCGGAGCCCACGGACGCTCTTCGGTTTTTCGGGACTGAAATTCCCCGGCAATGATCTGTTCCCTCCCCCCTTGGGGGGGAGGGTTTGGGAGGGGGGGTGATGGAGAATCCGCAGCGCGACAGATCGCTCTTCACGCCCTTACATCAACTTCAGAGCGTGCTGTTTACCCCCCTCCCCGGCCCTCCCCCACAAGGGGGGAGGGAGAACTCAAAACCACGGTCACCCGGGCGGATCGAGATGAGTGAATCCGGTAAGGTCAAGCCCGGCCATGACGAGGAATTTGCCTGCCCTCGTCGTTTCCCAACAGCTGCTCACTCGCCTTCCGGCGCGCCTTCGTCGAGGCCGAGATCGGCCAGTTCGCATTCCAGGCACTCCAGGTCGAGGCGCAACGCGCCGCCGCCGGCGAACAACAGCAGCGCGCTGCCGCCCGGCGGATCGCCGGGGCAGAATTCGATCCCGATCAGGTCGAGCACGCTCTCCGCGGCCGCGAGGTCGATGTTGCGCGACTTGCAGGCGAGCACGCGGTCGAACCGCAACGCCGAGACCAGCCGGCTCGCCGCCGGCTCGCCGGACAGCGCCTGGTCCCAGTCGAGCCGGCGCATGCCGACCACGAGGCGCTTTTCGCGCGGCCGCCAGATGATGTCGGCAACCCGCACCTTGGCGTCCTGCACATGGGTGGAGATGACGCAGAGGTCGTCGCCGTCGAGCGCCGCCAGTCGTCGTCGTGCCACGCCCGGCGCCATCGCCTCACCCACTGATGCGCTCGATGGTGGCGCCGCAGGCCGACAGCTTGTCCTCGAGCCGCTCGAAGCCGCGATCGAGGTGATAGACCCGGTTGACCATGGTCTCGCCTTCCGCCGCCAGCGCCGCGATCACCAGCGACACCGAGGCGCGCAGGTCGGTCGCCATCACCGGAGCGCCGCGCAGCCGCTCGACGCCCTCGATGGTGGCGGTCTCGCCGTCGAGATGGATGCGGGCGCCGAACCGCGCCAGCTCCTGCACGTGCATGAAGCGGTTCTCGAAGATCGTCTCGGTCAGCTGCGAGCGCCCCCTGGCGCGGGTCATCAGCGCCATCAGCTGGGCCTGCAGATCGGTCGGGAAAGCGGGGAAGGGCGCCGTGGTCACTTCGGTCGGCTTAAGGTCGGCGCCGTTGCGCGCGACGCGGATACCCTGATTGGTGGAGGAGACCGTCACGCCCGATTGCTGCAGCACGTCGAGCGCCGCTTGCAGCAATTCCGGGCGGGCGTTCTGCAGCAAAATATCGCCGCCGGCCATGGCG
>JBKQQE010000591.1:0-21673 GCA_052326245.1 Xanthobacteraceae bacterium
ATGACGAAAACAAATTTCCTGGCTGGACACCGACGCGTTGGCGGCCTTCAATCGAGGCAACCAGTCACATCTTGGACAACGAGAACGCATTCGGGAGAACAACACCAATGGCGGCGCCATCCCCTCAGTTCCTGTTCGATTTCGGCAGTCCGAACGCCTATCTCAGCCACCTGGTGATTCCCGCCATCGAGCAGCGCACCGGCGTGCGGTTCGACTATGTCCCGGTGCTGCTCGGTGGCATCTTCAAGATGACCAACAACCGCTCGCCGGTGGAGGCATTCGGCGGCGTCCGCAACAAGCTGGAATTTCACGCGCTGGAAACCCGGCGCTTCATCGCCCGCTATCACGTCAAGCCCTACACCATGAACCCGTTCTTTCCGGTCAACACGCTGCTGTTGATGCGCGGCGCGGTGGCGGCCGAATTCGACGGCGTGCTGGCGCGCTATGTCGACGCCGCCTTCCATCACATGTGGGACGAGCCCAAGAACATGGCTGATCCGGATATTGCGGCCAAGGCGATGACGGCCTCCGGCCTCGACGCCGCGCGGCTGTTCGCCCGCGCCAAGGACGACGACGTCAAGAACCGGCTGATGGCCAACACCCAGTCCGCGGTCGAGCGCGGCGCGTTCGGCTCGCCGACCTTCTTCGTCGGCAACGAGATGTTCTTCGGCAAGGAGCAGCTGCGCGAGGTCGAGGAGATGCTGCTCGGCAAGGCGCCCGCCGCCTGAACGCGAACGGTACCCGTCTTCGGTCGCCCGCGTGTCGCCGAGCGTGACCGCGATCAGCCGCGTCAGTCAGGCCCGCCGGACGTGGCGACGCGCATGGAAACGACCCGCGCGCTACCGGGCGCGCCGCAGGGTTTCCGAGGGAAGTTCGCCGAAACGCCGACGGTAGGTCCTTGCAAAACGTCCGAGGTGGACGAAGCCCCATTTGACCGCTACGTCCGTGACGCTTTCTCCAGACGACCTCATCAGCTCTTCATAGGCGCGCTCCAGTCGGACTGCCTTTAAGAGCGCCATGGGCGTGGTGCCGCGAAAGCGGCGGAACCCCTCGAACAGCGTGCGGGCGCTGACGCCCGCCGCATCCGCAAGCGCGCCGATCGTGATCGCGCTGTCGGCATGGGCTCGGATATAGGCCTCAGCCCTGACGACATGACGTGGCGCCGCCGCGCTCACTGGCATCAACAATGCCGCACTGTAGTTGCTCGGCTGCGCCGTCAACAGCGCCGTCATCAAGGTCTGCTCGATGTGCGCTACGCCGAGCGGCGAAGTGATGAGGGAATCGTCGCGTTCGAGCTCGGCGGAAACGAAATCGACCAGCCGGCGAAAGCCCGCGCCGGGTCCGGCTTCGACGGGAAGCTCCGGCGCGAACTCGATCGGCCGGCCAACCGCGTCACCCAGCAGATCCGAGAGATGGCGTTCGAGCATGGAGCGATCGACCTTGAGCACCAGATGGGCGCAATCGGCGCTCCAATGCATGCGCAGACCCAGCGTCGCGGAAGACACCGATCCCATGCTTGTACTGCCCACGAGCACGCTGTCGCCACTCCGGATTTCCGAACGTCCGCTGTGGACGAGGTGAATGAGAAAGAACGAGGCAAGTTCGCCGGGATCGATGCGCACCTCGGCGCCGTAGGCGATATAGCTCAGCGCCAGGTTGCCCAGTCGGGCAACATGCTGACGCGCCCGCAACCCCGATCCCGCCTTCACCAGGTCCAGCCGGTGAGGGCAGAAGACGCGCGCAACGCTTTCCCGCGCCTCCTCGGGATCACGGGTCTCGAAGGCTAGATGTCGTTCAAGGGGCAATGTCGCCGTGATGGCCAGTTTCCCTCAGCCGATTTCCGCGTGATTTGTCCATCCGCCGCGCTGGATGGACAGCGAAACCTATCGCGTCATGCGAACGTTACGCAAGTGACCCAGCGACGGAATAACGGGAGTGCAGCAATGGACAAGGGCCTGCCGGGATTTTCCCATGTCGACCATGTCGGGCTTACCGTTCCCGACCTCGACGCAGCGATCGGTTTCTATACCGAGGTCATCGGCGGCCACGAGCTGTATCGACTCGGCCCGTTCGACGCCGCCGAGCTGCCCCGGATGGAGGACGGCCGCGACTGGACCGAGGCCCATGTCAACGTGGCGGATGCCCGGCTGACCATCGGAATGCTCCAGATCGGGCCGAACCTGATGCTCGAGCTATTCCAGTACGAACGGCCGGCAGACCAGCGCAAGACGCCGCCACGCAATTGCGACTGGGGCGGGCACCACATCGCGTTCAAAGTTGCCGATCTCGCTGCGGCCACCGCCTATCTCGCCGGCAAGGGCTGCAAGGTCATGGCCGGCCCGATCGTCCTCGATCAGGGGCCCTGCGCCACCACCCGCGTCAACTACGTGCTCGACCCCTGGGGCAATCAGCTCGAACTGGTTGAGTATACCGCACAGGCGTTCGAGCGAACGGCGCCCGTCAAGATTTACCGGCCGTAGCGGCCGTCGGAGAAAACGACATGCGCAACATTGCGATCGTCGGCTCGGGCCAGGCGGGCCTACTCGCCGCCCATGGCCTGCTCAAGGCCGGATACGAAGTAACGCTGTATTCCGACCGCACCGCGGATCAGTGGCTCAACCAGAGCCGGCCGACCGGCACCGCGGCGCGCTTCCACAACTCGCTCGAATTCGAGCGCGAGCTCGGCCTCAACCACTGGGAGCAGGAGGCGCCCAAGGGCCAGGGCGTGCATCTCACGTTCTGCCCCGCCAAGGACAACCGTTTGCTGACGCTGGCCGGAAGGCTTGAGAATTATTTCATGGCGATTGATCTCCGCCTGCAAAGCCACCGCTGGATGAACGATTTCGTGGCCAAAGGCGGCAAGCTCGAAATCGAGAATGTGTCGGTGCCGCGCCTCGACGAGATCGCCGCCGCGCACGAGCTCACGATCGTGGCTGCCGGGCGCGCCGAGCTCTGCAATCTTTTCGAGCGCGACGCGGAGCGCAGCGTCTACGACAAGCCGCAGCGCAACCTCGCCATGATCGTGACGACAGGCGGCAAGATGGGGTTCGAGGGAATTCCCTTTCTGCCGGTCAAGTTCAATTTCTTCGCGCCATTCGGCGAAAGCTTCTACGTGCCCTACTATCACAAGGATCACGGCCCCACCTGGAACATGCTCATGGAGGCCAAACCCGGCGGCCCGCTCGACAGGTTCGGCGACTGCAAGAGCGGCGAGCAGGCGGTGGAGATCTACAAGCAGGTGATGAAGGAGATGATCCCCTGGGACTATCCCTGGGCCAAGGACATGCAGCTCGCCGATCCCAACGGCTGGCTGGTCGGTCGCTTCTCGCCGACGGTGCGCAAGCCGGTCGGCCGCCTTCCTTCGGGCCGCATCGTCACGCCGCTCGGCGACACTGCCATGTCGCTCGATCCGATCGGCGGGCAGGGCGCCAACAACGGCAACAAGATGGCGCGCAACCTCGTCGACTCCATCGTGGCGCGCCGGGACCGGCCCTTCGACGCGGCCTGGATGACGGAGACCTTCGAGCGCTTCTATGCGCGGTCCGGCCGAATGACCTACACCTTCAACAATCTTCTGCTCGAGCCGATCACGAGCGCCGGCAAGAAGCTTCTGATCGCGCAATACGGCAGCGACGGGGGCGCGCGCGGTTCGACCGGCCAGCAGCGGATTGCCGATGCGTTCATTGAGAACTTCAACGACGCCAACGGGCTCACGCCGGCATTCGTCGACGCCAAAAAGGCTCACGCGGTGATCCGCGAGAAAACCGGCAAGGCCTGGTATGCTGCCGTTGCAGCGGGGGCGTTGGGCGTTGCCAAGGGCCAGCTGCGGCAGAAACTCGGCCGCGCGCCGGGCCACCCGACGGTGGCGGGCCGCTGAGGGTGCCAATCCTGCGGTCGGCGGCGGATGGATCAGACGCAACGCGGCGCCTCGGCATCCCCGTTAGCCGATAAGTCCGGCCGCGTGCATCAACAGCCGGAACAACGCAGCTACCGCCCCGAGCGCGGCGACGCTCAAGGACCAGATCAGGATCAGCCACCCGACGCGCCTTAGCCACGGCTTGCGCCCGGCCCCGGTGGCGGCCATCAGTGATAGCCCTCCCCGACCTTCACCTTGCCGCGGAACACGTAATAGGACCACGCGGTATAGACCAGGATGAAGGGGATGATGAACAGCGCGCCCACCAGCGTGAAGCCCAGGCTTTGCGGCGGCGACGCCGCATCCCAGATCGACACCGACGGCGGAATGATGTTGGGCCACAGGCTGATGGCAAGGCCGCTGTAGCCGAGGAACAGGAGAGCCAGCACCAGCAGGAACGGCGCGGCATGGCTGTCGCGTTTGAGCGCCCGCAGGATCGCCCAGGTCGCGAGCACGACTAGCAGCGGGACCGGCGCGAACAACACGATGTTCGGCAGCGAGAACCAGCGCGCCGCGACCTCCGGATGCGACCACGGCGTCCACAGGCTGACGACGACGATGATGGCGAACAGCACGAGCGTCACCGGGCGCGCGATGTTCTTCATGCGGCTCTGCAGCGCGCCCTCGGTCTTCATGATGAGCCAGGTCGAGCCGAGCAGCGCATAGGCCGCCACCAGTCCGAGCCCCGTGAACAGGCTGAAGGGGGTCAGCCAGTCCAGCGCGCCGCCCGCATAGGCGGCGTCCTTGACGCTGAAGCCGTTGATGAAGGCCCCGAGCGCGATGCCCTGCGACAACGTCGCGATGTAGGAGCCCCAGGCGAACGCCTTGTCCCAGAACGGCTTGTGCGCCTCGTCCGCCTTGAAGCGGAATTCGAACGCGACCCCGCGCCAGATCAGGCCGCCGAGCATGGCGACGAGCGGCAGATACAGCGCGCTCAGGATCACCGCATAGGCGAGCGGGAACGCCGCCATCAGCGCGGCGCCGCCGAGCACCAGCCAGGTCTCGTTGCCGTCCCACACCGGCGCCACCGTATTGACCATGGTGTCGCGGTCATCGCGCGCGGCGACGAACGGAAACAGGATGCCGATGCCGAGATCGAAGCCATCCATGATGACGTACATCATCAGGCCGAAGGCGATGATGATGGCCCAGATGAGCGGAAGATCGATACCCATCGCCGTTACTCCCCTCGCTGTCCCGGCAGTTGCAGCGCCGGGTCGATGTCGGGGGCCGCGGACAGCGGCCGCGCCGGGCGCATGGATTGACCGCTGCCGTGCTCGGCATCTTCGCCGCCGACGTGCTCGTCGGGGCCTTTGCCCATCAGCTTCAGCAGGTAGCTGACGCCGGTTCCGAACACCGCGAAATACATCACCACGAACACGATCAAGGTGGTGGAGAGCGCCAGCGCGGAATGATTGGAGACGGCGTCGCTGGTGCGCATGACGCCGTAGACCACCCAGGGCTGCCGGCCGATCTCCGTGGTCAGCCAGCCCGCCAGGATCGCCACCAGTCCCGCCGGCCCCATCAGCACCGCGAAGCGCAGCAACAATTTCGATTCGAACAGGCCGCCGCGCCAGCGCAGCCACGCGCCCCAGAGGCCTTGCAGCAGCATCAGCACGCCCAGCCCGACCATGATGCGGAAGGTCCAGAAGATGATGGTCGCGTTCGGCCGGTCCTGCGGCGCGAACTGCTTGAGGCCCGGGATGTGGCCGTGCAGGTCGTGGGTGAGGATGAGGCTGCCGAGATAGGGCACTTCGACGGCGTAACGCGTCGTCTCGGCCGCCATGTCGGGCCAGCCGAACAGGATCAGCGGCACGCTGTCGCCCGTGGTGTTCTCCCAGTGGCCTTCCAGCGCCGCGATCTTGGCCGGCTGATATTGCAGCGTGTTGAGGCCATGGGCGTCGCCGATGGCGATCTGCAGCGGCGCGACCACGAGGATCATCCACATCGCCATCGACAGCATGGTGCGGACGGCGCGGCTGTCGTGACGACGCAGCAGCTGCCACGCGCCTGCGGCGCCGACCAGCAGCGCGGTGGCGAGATAGGCCGCGACCGCCATATGCGCCAGCCGGTACGGGAACGACGGATTGAAGATCACCTTGATCCAGTCGACCGGAACGACGCGGCCGCCGACGATCTCGAACCCCTGCGGGGTCTGCATCCAGCTGTTGGAGGCCAGGATCCAGGTGGCCGAGATCAGCGTGCCGATCGCCACCATGACGGTGGCGAAGCAGTGCAGGCCCGGCCCGACCTTGTTCCAGCCGAACAGCATGACACCGAGAAAGCCGGCCTCGAGGAAGAACGCGGTCAGCACCTCGTAGGTGAGCAGCGGGCCGGTGACGCTGCCGGCGAAGCTGGAGAAATAACTCCAGTTGGTGCCGAACTGGTAGGCCATCACCAGCCCCGAGACCACGCCCATGGCGAAATTGACGGCGAAGATCCTCGACCAGAAATGATAGAGGTCGCGATAGACGCTGTCCGCTTTCCACAGCCACAGCCCTTCGAGCACGGCGAGATAACTCGCCAGTCCGATAGTGATGGCCGGGAAGATGATGTGGAAGGAAACCGTGAAACCGAACTGGATCCGGGCCAGTTCGAGCGCTGTCAGTCCAAACATTGCGGCACACTCTTCGCGACGGGGATCACGACCCGGACGCCGTCCGCCGGCTGCACGATCGCAGCGGTCCGCGGCGCGCGGAGGCTATCGCGTCCAGAGCCGCGCGCGAACAAGGCCCGCGGCATTGCTCGTATTCGGTACGGGCGTTGCGGCCTGTGCTGCCGAGCAGCGCCTGGCGGATTTTCGGTCGGACGGGAAAGCGTCGGCAAATCAAGGGCTCTGGAGCGGGCGAAGGGATTCGAACCCTCGACCCCAACCTTGGCAAGGTTGTGCTCTACCCCTGAGCTACACCCGCATCGCAGAGACAGGCGGCCATCGCGGCCGCCCCGGGCAGACCTATGCCAAATGCGGCCCGACAATGCAACAGGGCGTATCGGGTTTCGCCGCCGGCCGCAAAACCGGGCCGAAGCCCTTGCCGGCGCCTCCAAATTCCGCCGGCGCCGGCATGGCGCCGCATTGAAAATACCATAGGCCCCCGCCATCTATGCCACCGGGTTTGTGTTAGGGTGAATCGGTTCCCGTCGCCCGCAGCCGGCCGGGGACAGGAGATGCGTCGGCCGGCGGTTGCTGGCCGCCGGCCGGATCCGCATCAGGCGCGATCAGAACAACCATTCCCGCCGCCTCGGCATTGCGCGGCAGAGGGATCCAGGGGACACCGGGAGCGAGGGACTAAGGTGACGATGCTGCAGCAGGGAAACGGTGATGCCGGGGCGGCCGCCGACCTCATCAAGGATACGACGACCCAGACGTTCATGAAGGACGTCATCGAGGAATCCAAACGCCAGCCGGTCCTGATCGACTTCTGGGCACCGTGGTGCGGGCCCTGCAAGCAGCTGACGCCGATCCTGGAAAAGGCGGTGCGCGCCGCCAAGGGCCGGGTCAAGCTGGTCAAGATGAACATCGACGAGCACCCCGCGATTCCCGGCCAGATGGGGATCCAGTCGATCCCCGCGGTGATCGCCTTCGTCAACGGCCAGCCGGCCGACGGCTTCATGGGCGCGGTGCCGGAAAGCCAGGTCAGCGCCTTCATCGACCGGCTGACCAAGGGCGCGCCGGCGCCGGGCGGCGCCGCCGATCTGCTGGCCGATGCGGAAGCCCTGCTCAACGAAGGCGATGCCGCCACCGCCGCCACGCTCTACGCCCAGGTGCTGCGCGAGGACGCCGAAAACATCGCGGCGCTGGCGGGGCTGGCGCGCTGCTATGCCGAGACCGGCGCGTTCGAGCAGGCCCGGCAGACGCTGGCGATGGTGCCCGAATCCAAGCGCCAGGACGGCGCGGTCAAGGCGGTGCAGGCGATTCTCGATCTCGCCGAACAGGCGCGCGCGCTCGGACCGGTCGCCGAACTGGAAAAGACCGTCGCCGCCAACCCGCTTGATCATCAGGCGCGGTTCGATCTGGCGACCGCGCTGAACGCCGCCGGCAAGCGCGCGGAGGCGACAGGCCATCTGCTCGAGATCGTCAAACGCGACCGCAAATGGAACGACGACGGCGCCCGCAAGCAGCTGGTGCAGTTCTTCGACGCCTGGGGACCGACCGACGAGGCCACCACCGAGGGCCGCAAGCGGCTGTCGTCGGTGCTGTTCTCGTGACGATCGCCTCGCAGCGGCCGCGCCGCGCGCCCCGCGGACCCTGATCAGCCGGACAAGAACTTGCGATTCAAGGCCGAGAGAGTTGCTCATGCCGATCAATGCCGAATATCGCGACCCCAGCGATCTGCCCCGGATCATTCCGGTGTTTCCGCTGTCCGGCGCGCTGCTGCTGCCGCGCGGCCAGATGCCGCTCAACATCTTCGAACCGCGCTACCTGGCCATGGTCGACGACGCCTTCCGCGAGGGTCACCGGCTGATCGGCATGATCCAGCCCGACGCGGCGCATTCGCCGAATTCCGACCGGCCGGAACTGTTTCACGTCGGCTGCGTCGGCCGCATCACCCAGCTCGCCGAGGCCGGCGACGGCCGCTACATTCTCGAACTCACCGGGGTGGCCCGCTTCCGGGTGGTCGAGGAGATGGCGGTGACCACCCCCTACCGGCAGTGCCGCGTCGACTATCACGACTTCATCGACGACTTCACCGCGCGCAAGGGCGAGGACGAGGTCGACCGCGAAGGCCTGATCGCGGCGCTGCGCGACTTCCTCAAGGCAAACCAGCTGAAGGTCGACTGGGAGGGCATCGAGAGCGCGCCCAACGAGGCCCTGGTCAACGCGCTGGCGATGATGTCGCCCTATGGCGCGGCGGAAAAGCAGGCGCTGCTGGAAGCGCGCGATCTCAAGACCCGCGCCGAGATCCTGATCGCCGTCACCGAAATGGACCTGGCGAAGAAGAAGACCTCCGGCGACCCGCCATTGCAGTGACGCCGCGACGCGCCATCACTTTCCAAAAGCATCGTCCATCGTCATGGCCGGGCTTGTCCCGGCCATCCACGTCTTTCTTGCGGAAAGTGTTGTTAAGACGTGGATGCCCGGCACAAGGCCGGGCATGACGGATACATAGGTCGACTGATCTCGAAATCGCGCTCAATAGCCGGCCACCGCCAGCGCCATCACCGCGGCGAGCGCCTTCCAGCCGAAACCGCGACCGCGCGACCACCACGCATTGCCGACCACCGCAAATCCGTAAACGGCGACGATCGTGGCCACGATCCAGTGCCGCGCGCTGGCTGACCCCATCAGCGGCGCCGCGAACAACAGCACGCCGCCGCCTATCCAGGCCACGGTACTGGCCTGCCACACGATCCGGATCAGCGTCCGCAACCGCGCCGGCTCGATCGTGGCCCTGGCGAACACCTTGGTTTCGCCCAGCACGCCGTGGATCAGCGCGACCGCGATGGCGGCCACGCCGGAACATTGCAGCATCAGATCGCGCATCGAAGCTCTCCATACAGTGCTGTATGGAGAGCTTGACGGGCCTGCTGGCGGCTGTCAATACAGTTGTGTATGGTGGAACCATGACCGATCCGTTGTCCGCCCGCGACTGGCTGGAGCAGGGCCTCAAGACGCTCGCCAGGAATGGTTTCACGGCGCTGAAGGCCGAGCCGCTGGCCAGGGCGATGGGGGTTTCGCGCGGCAGCTTTTACTGGCACTTCGCCGACGTCGGCGCCTTTCACGCCGCCCTGCTGCGGCATTGGCGCGAGATCGCCGCCGAACAGGTCATCGCCCGGGTCGAGCAGGCCGCCGCCGGCGAAAATCCGCTGCCGCGGCTGTTGCGGGGCGCCTTCAGCTTCAAGCCCGACCTCGAAGTCGCGGTACGGACCTGGGCGGCGCTCGATCCGGCGGCGCGCCGGGCCGTGCAGGCGATCGACCGGCGCCGGCTGTCCTACATCGAGGGCCAGCTGGTGGCGACCGGGCTGGCGCCGGCCCGCGCGCGGGCGCGGGCCCAGGTGCTGTACTGGGCCTTTCTCGGCTTTGTGCTGTCGGGCAGGCCGCTGCCGGAAGCGGAGCAGGCGGCGGTGCTCGACGAACTGCTCCACATCACCGGGCTGTCGGCCTGACCCTTTCCGCCGTCGGCAAAAGGCGCGGCGAAAGACTTCATCGCCCGGGGACACGTGTGGTACACGGAGGGCGAAATCTGTCGCATCCAGGAGCGGACGCATGACGACATCCTCAACCGGGCGGGCGGACGCCGTCGATCCGAAACTCTTGGAAATACTGGTGTGCCCGCTGACCCGCGGCCCGCTCGAATTCGACGCCGAGCGCCAGGAACTGATTTCGCGCGCGGCCAAGCTCGCCTACCCGATCCGCGACGGCATTCCGATCATGCTGCCGGAAGAAGCCCGCAAGCTGGATTGAGCTTGCCCGTCATTCCGGGGCGCCGCGAACCGGCGAACCCGGAATCGCTACGGACTATGCCGAAACGATCTCCGGATAATACGAGATTCCGGATAGCCGCCTCATCGGCCCGCGCTTCGCGTGGACCGATCGGCGGCTTCCGGAATGACCAGATTTTTCCGACGCCTACAGCGCCTCGCCGCGCAATAGCCGCGGCACCTCGCCGGACAGCCCCGCCGCCTGGCGGATGAAGGCGCTCTTCAGCGGCGGCAGCCGGTCCACCAGACCGAGGCCGATATCGCGGACGCTGCGCAACAGCGTCGAGCGGTTGGAAAACAGCGCGTTGAGCGAATTGGTCGCGACTCCCATCGCCACGGTGTCGAACCGCCGCCAGCGCTGATAGCGCTCGAGCACGTCGCGTTGGCCGAGATCGACCCCGAGCCGGGCCGCGTCGACCACGCATTCCGCCAGCGCCGCGACATCCTTCAGGCCCATGTTGAGACCCTGCCCCGCGATCGGATGGATCAGGTGCGCGGCGTCGCCGATCAGCGCCATCCGTTCGGCGATGAACGAGCGCGCCACGAAATAGCCGAGCGGAAACGCCCGCGGCTTGTCGAGCACGCGGACTTCCCCGAGCCTGAGGCCGAAGCGCGCCTCCAGCTCGCGATGGAATTCGTCGTCGGGGAGCGCCACCAGCCGCGCGGCCTCGGCGCGGCGCTCGGTCCACACCAGCGACGAGCGCCGTCCCGTCAGCGGCAGGATCGCGAACGGACCCGACGGCAGAAAATGTTCTTCCGCCCGGCCCTCATGGTCGCGCTCGTGGCCGACCGTGACGACGATGCCGGACTGGTCATAGTCCCAGCCATGGGTGGCGATGCCGGCGCGTTCGCGCAGTCGCGAGCGGGCGCCATCCGCCGCCACCAGCAGGGCGGCCTCGACCTCGGCGCCGTCGTCGAACGTCACCGTGACCGCTTCGGGGCGCGCCGCGAAACCCGTCACCGCGCCGGCGCGCAGGGTGACGTCGGCCTCCTCCGCGCGCCGCACCAGGGCGTCGATCAACAGCCGGTTCTCCACCATGTGGGCGAACGGCTCGCCCGGCTCGACCTCGCCCGCGAAGGTCAGAAACACCGGCCGGGTCGCGTCCTCGAGCGCGCTGTCGGTCACCACCATGTCGAGGATCGGCTGCGCCGACGCGGCGACATCATCCCAGACGCCGATGACGCCGAACAGCCGGCGGCAGGCCGCGACGATGGCCGACGCGCGGGGATCCCGGCTCGGCTTCTGCGCCAGCGCGGGATCGGCGACCACGATCGGAATGCCCGCGCCGAGCCCCTGGCGCAGCGCCAGGGCCAGCGCCAGACCCGCGAACGCGCCACCGGCGATGACGATTCCACGCTGTGTCGACATGCTGAGATCCCAACTCGCTCTTGCCACGCCCAAAAGCTTGGGCAACATAGCTCTGTTACCGCGGCGCAGCACGCGGTTCTACCAGCAATCTGCCGTGCGCGCGATGCCGACGCCGAGCGGGGACCAGTCGATGTCCAAGAGCCTGATTGACCTGATCTCGATCCTCGACCTCGAGCCGATCGAAGTGAACATGTTCCGCGGCCGCAGCCCGCATACGCGCTGGCAGCGCGTGTTCGGCGGCCAGGTGATCGGACAGGCGCTGGTGGCCTCCTGCCGCACCGTCGAGGGCCGGATGCCGCATTCGCTGCACTGCTATTTCATCCTGCCGGGCGATCCGCAGATCCCGATCATCTACGAGGTCGAGCGGCTGCGCGACGGCAAGAGCTACACCACCCGCCGCGTCACTGCGATCCAGCACGGCCAGGCGATTTTTTCCATGATGGTGTCGTTCCACGCCGGGGAGGCGAGCACGCTCGATCATCAGGACCCGATGCCGAAGGTGCCCCATCCCGACGAGCTGACCCCGGAAGAACTGATGAAGTCGCCGGTCATGGAAGGCATGCCGGAATTCATCCAGCGCTACTATGCCTCCGACCGGCCGATCGAGCTGCGGCCGGTGGAATACCAGCGCTACTTCGGCGAGAAGGTCCCCGACGGCCGCATCAACATCTGGATCCGCACCGCCGCGAAGCTGCCGGACGATCCGGCGCTGCATCTCTGCGCGCTGGCCTACGCCTCGGACTTCTCGCTGCTCGATTCGGTGATGTCACGGTACGGTCGTACCCTGTTCGACGGCCGGGTGATGGCCGCGAGCCTCGACCACGCGATGTGGTTTCACCGGCCGTTCCGGGCCGACGAATGGCTGCTCTACAGCCAGGACAGCCCGAGCGCCCAGGGTGGGCGGGGCCTTGCGCGCGGCTCGATCTTCAAGCCGGACGGCACCCTGGTAGCCTCGGTGGCCCAGGAAGGCTCGTTGCGCGAGAAGCGCGACCGCCCCGGCTCGACGACGCCCTGACCGCGGCGCCCACATCCCGGAAATGTCCCCGGATTTGACCGGCCGGCGTTTTCGCCGGTGATAAACCTGCTTATTTTGATGCCGTCGTGCCCTTTAGTTTGGCACACTAGGCGACGCGCGGCGCAGGCGTGCCGCCCAAAGAACGACCACAGGAAGGCCGGGACATGAAGCTAGTTGTTGCAATCATCAAACCGTTCAAGCTGGACGAGGTGCGCCAGGCCCTGACGGCCGTCGGCGTGCACGGCATGACGGTGACCGAAGTCAAGGGTTATGGCCGCCAGAAAGGCCACACGGAAATCTATCGCGGCGCCGAATATGTGGTGAATTTCCTGCCCAAATTGCGGATCGAGATCGCCGTCGCTTCCGAGCTTGCCGACAAGGCGGTCGAGGCGATTTCCGCCGGCGCCCGCACCGGCCAGATCGGCGACGGCAAGATTTTCGTCACGCCGCTCGATCACGCGCTGCGCATCCGGACCGGCGAAACCGACTCCGACGCGCTCTGACCACCGTCCGGTCGGACCGGGCATCGCATCACATCTGCAACATCACATCTGAGGAGACGCGCCGCGTCGATTGGGGCGCGGGTCGGCTCTCTTGCTGGGGGAACTGCCATGACCGACTTGCCTCGCCGCGCGGCGCGCGCGGCCTTCTGCCTGTCTGCAATGAAATCGATTCCGGCCGCAGTGATGCTCGCCGCGCTCGCCACGCCGGCGCTGGCGCAGCCCGCAGTGCCGGCCAGCACGATCAGCGCCGCGGATACCGCTTGGATGACGGTGGCCAGCGCGCTGGTGCTGATGATGACGGTGCCAGGCCTCGCCTTGTTCTATGGCGGCATGGTGCGCAAGAAGAACGTGCTCGCCACCATGGCGCAAAGCCTCGCCGCGGTGGCGCTGATCTCGATCCTCTGGGTGGTCTATGGCTACAGCCTTGCCTTTGTCGGCGACAGCGCGGCGATCGGCACGCTGGACCGCGCCCTGCTGGCGGGGATCGGAATGGACAGCGTCAGTCCGCTGGCCAAGACCATTCCGGAGGCGCTGTTCGCGCTCTATCAGATGACATTCGCCGTGATCACCGTGGCGCTGGTCGCCGGCGCGGTGGCGGACCGGCTGCGCTTCTCCGCCTATCTGGTGTTTTCGGTGGGCTGGTTCACGCTGGTCTATGTGCCGCTCGCCCACTGGGTGTGGGGCGGCGGCTTTCTCGCGCAAGCCGGCGTGCTCGATTTCGCCGGCGGACTCGTGGTGCATCTGAGCGCAGGCACCGCGGGCCTGGTGGCGGCGCTGGTGATGGGAAACCGGCGCGGCTACGGCTCGGACAACCTGGCGCCGCACGACCTTTCGCTGGCGGTCATCGGCACCGGCCTGTTGTGGGTGGGGTGGTTCGGCTTCAACGGCGGCTCGGCGCTGGAGGCCGGCTCGCGCGCGGTGATGGCGATCCTCGCCACCCATCTCGCCGCCTGCGCCGGCGCGCTGACCTGGACCGTCATCGAATGGCTGACCCGCCGCAAGCCATCGGTGCTCGGCATGATTTCGGGCGCGGTGGCGGGCCTCGGCACCATCACCCCGGCGTCCGGCTTCGTCGCCCCCTGGCACGGCATCGTCATCGGCGTGATCGCCGGCGCGGTCTGCTTCTGGGCCTGCACCAGCCTCAAGCACCGGTTCAACTACGACGATTCGCTCGACGTGTTCGGCATCCATGGCGTCGGCGGCATGCTCGGCACGGTGCTGGTCGGGGTCTTTGCCACGGCCTCGATCAGCGGCAGCTCGGGGTTGCTGGAAGGCAACTCGCACCTGATTGTCAGCCAGTTCTATGGCGTCGTCGTCACCTTCGTCTGGACCGGCGGCATGACCTTCGTGCTCCTGAAGATTGCCAACGCCTTCGTCCCGCTCCGGGTCTCCTCCGCCCAGGAAATGGAGGGTCTCGATCTCACCCAGCACGGCGAAGCGCTGCAGTAAGGCGCCGGGCAACCAGCGGTCGAAATCTCGGTCCCGCTAAAGTGTCGTAACCTGACGAGCCTCCTGCGATCTTCGCAGGAGGCTGTTTTTCTGCCCGCTGGTTGAGCAAAATTGTGTCTATTGTCGGGCCTGCCTAATCGTTGGGCTGAATTGTCTAACTTTTGAGCGCGCCGGCCGGCCGGGTTCCACCGGATTCGCGCGCCGCAGCGAAAACCTCCGGATTCATAAACCATTAGGGAGTGCCGGCCGGTTGGCACGGCATTTGATTCATGGGGGCATGGCTGTGCCCGTGGAGTGTTCGTCTTCGCGTGCTGCTTTCAGTCGAGACCGTCCGGCGCAACCGCCGGGCCCAAGCGGGGAAATGCACCCATGAAGATCATTATGGCCATTATCAAGCCATTCAAACTGGAAGAGGTTCGTGACGCCTTGACCGCCATCGGCGTTCACGGACTGACCGTGACCGAGGTGAAGGGTTACGGCCGCCAGAAGGGCCATACGGAAATCTACCGGGGCGCCGAATACGCCGTCAGCTTCCTGCCCAAGATCAAGCTCGAGGTCGCGGTGGCGTCCGATCAGGTCGACAAGACCATCGACGCCATCACCGCCGCGGCGAAGACCGGGCAGATCGGCGACGGCAAGATCTTCGTGATCAGTCTCGAGCATGCGGTCCGGATCCGCACCGGCGAAGCCGACGCGGCTGCGCTTTGATGTCTCGACCATTCATTCACTCAGGAGTTATTCAGATGACATTCAAGCGTCCCTCCGTTGCGGGACTTGCTGCCCTCGCCGTCGGCCTTGTGGCTGCAACAGCCGCCCATGCCGAACCGACGATCAACAAGGGCGACAACGCCTGGATGCTGACGTCGACGGTGCTCGTGCTGCTGATGACCATCCCCGGGCTGGCGCTGTTCTATGGCGGCCTGGTGCGTTCCAAGAACATGCTCTCGGTGCTCGCCCAGGTGTTCTACACCGTCTGCATGGTCTGCATCCTGTGGGCCCTGTACGGCTACAGCCTCGCCTTCACCGGCGGCTCGCCCTACATCGGCGGCTTCTCCAAGGCCTTCCTGATGGGCGTCACGCCGGACTCGATGGCCGCCACCTTCACCGCCGGCGCCAACATCTCGGAGCTGGTCTATTTCTGCTTCCAGATGACGTTCGCCGCCATTACCCCGGCGCTGATCCTCGGCGCCTTCGCCGAACGCATGAAGATCGCCGCGGTGGCGCTGTTCATCCCGCTCTGGGTGACGATCATCTATTTCCCGATCGCCCACATGGTCTGGTACTGGGCCGGCCCGGACGCCATCGTCGATGCGGCCAAGGCGCTGGCGGCGGCGGCTCCCGACGCCAAGGCGGCGGCGCAGGCCAAGCTTGACGAAGTGCTCGCCGACGGCGGCCAGGTCTACCTGTGGGGCGCCATCGACTTCGCCGGCGGCACGGTCGTGCACATCAATGCAGGCATCGCAGGCCTGGTCGGCGCGCTCCTGATCGGCAAGCGCACCGGCTACGGCAAGGAGCTGATGGCGCCGCACTCGCTGACCATGACCATGATCGGCGCGTCGCTGCTGTGGGTCGGCTGGTTCGGCTTCAACGCCGGCTCCAACCTCGAGGCCACCGGCGGCGCGGCGCTCGCCATGACCAACTCCTTCCTGGCGACCGCCGCGGCGGCGCTGGCCTGGATGTTCGCGGAATGGGTCGTGAAGGGTCACCCGTCGCTGCTCGGCGCATTGTCGGGCGCGGTCGCGGGGCTGGTCGCCGTCACCCCGGCGGCCGGTTACGCCGGACCGATGGGCGCGATCGTGCTCGGCCTGGTGGTCGGCGTGGTCTGCCTGTTCTTCTGCACGGTGATCAAGAACGCCATCGGCTACGACGACTCGCTGGACGTGTTCGGCGTCCACTGCGTCGGCGGCATCGTCGGCGCGCTCGGCACCGGCATCCTCGTCAACCCGGCGCTCGGCGGCACCGGCATCATGGACTACGTGGCCGGCAAGATCGCCGATTACGACTTCACCGCCCAGATGATCTCGCAGGGCAAGGCCGTGCTCACCACGCTGGTGTGGTCGGGCGTCGGCTCGGCGATCCTCTACAAGGTGGTCGACGTGATCGTCGGGCTGCGCGTCACCATGGAGAAGGAGCGCGAGGGCCTCGACGTCACCGAGCACACCGAGCGCGCCTACAACATGTGAACCGATATGGCGCGCCGCGACTGCGCGGCGCGCCCCGAGAAACGGTTGGGGCACAGACCCGGCATGCCCCCTCCGTCGAAGGGCTCCAGCGCAAGCTGGGGCCCTTCACTTTTTGGGCCCCCTCGACCATGATAGGTTGTGGCCTGGAGTATTTTCCATCCGGATGTCGAAACCATGGACAGCGACGTTCTTCATGTTGTTTTCACGGCTGCGGGCGCCGAGTCGCTGCGAGCTGCGCTGAAGACGGAGGGACGCAAGGAGCGCGTCGTCTGCCTGCTTGACGATTTGAGTTTCGGCCCGATCAACCCGCCCGATCCGGACGTTCGGAAAACCTGGGTCGAGACGGAGCTTGGTTTCACGGGATAGCCCGATACGCCGGAAGGCTGTTTTCCCTGGGCGCAAACCGGGTCCGGTGATGTCAGCTGGAACGAACTTGGTGCAACCACGCGCAAGTTCTGGGGCGAGGCTCTGTCCGACCAGGCGCGCAAGGTCGTCTGGATGACGCGACGATCCGCAAGGGAATATACCGGGTTCCTCGAGTGGCTATGGCAATCAGGCGACGCGTCCTGTGAGATCGTCGACCTGACCGAATGCAGCGTGTCCGACTATCGCTACTATCGACAGGATCAGGCGCTCATACCGCAGCTCCGCGTCGTGAGCCTGGGCCGCTTGTGGCCCGAAAGCATCGTCGGCAACAGGCTGCTCGATCGCGCGGCACCCCTGCAGGCATCCGACCGGTCCAGGTATCGCGAGCTATGGCGGCAACTCCGCACCGAGAGCGCACCCTTCCGCATCGTCAGCCGCGAAGGCCTGATATCTGCTCCGATCTCTTTTTTTGACCAGAGGCTGATGTCCTGGGCGGTCGGCAACTGGCGCAAGGTGGCGAGGATCGTCGGCGAGGTTGTCCGCGCCCAAGACAACGATGACCTCCGCCAGTGCGGCGAGATGATTTTGGCGGCTCGCATCAACGCGCTGGTCGAGAGTGGAGAGCTGGAGTTTCAGGGCGCGACCGCTTTCGCCATGCGCTTCAGCGAGGTGCGGCTCCCGCAACGGAAAGTCGATCCGCGCGTGCGGTAGCCGGTCGAGGCAGGTTCCGATCGGGGCGGAGGCCCGCTGGCACGAAACTCAGCCTCCTGAGCCTGTTGGCCGCTCGATGGTTAATCGCGTCTTAACCTCGCCGCATCTATGGTGATTGGATCCGATACGGCGCGTTCCGAGGGTGGTCGGCCGAACAAAAGTGCTGGCGTTTCAAGATGATAATACCCGCTTATCCGCGCACGGCGCCAGCCGCCGCTGGCCAAGACAGCGAACGCTCGCCGTTTGCCCGGCTGACCGACCTGCTCAGCGGGCATGAGCCGGGCCAGCCTTTGATCAATCTGTCGCTGGGCGAACCGCAACACCCGGTTCCGGCCTTTGTCGGCCCGGTGCTGACCCGTCACGCCACCGAATTCGGCCGCTATCCCGCCGCCAGGGGCATCGAGCCGTTCCGCCAGGCGGCGGCGACCTGGCTCGGCCACCGTTTTTCGCTGCCGCGCCCGGTCGACCCGGAGCGCGAGGTGCTGGTGCTGAGCGGTAGCCGCGAGGGCCTGTTCTTCGCCGCCATCGCCGCGGCGCGCTTCGCCCCGCCGCGCGCGGGCAAGCCGGCGATCCTGCTGCCCAATCCGTTCTATCCGGCCTACGCGGCGGGCGCCGATGCCGCCGGCTGCGAACGCATCCTGCTGCCCACCACGCCGCAGAACGGCTTCCTGCCCGATCTCGACGCGCTCGACCCGGCTACCCTCGACCGCACCGTGGCGTTCTATCTCGCCTCACCCGCCAATCCGCAGGGCGCGGTGGCGGACGCCGCCTATTTCACCAGACTGCACGCGCTCGCCGTCCGCCACGGCTTCATGGTGCTGAGCGATGAATGCTATTCGGAGATCTACACCCGCCAGGCACCCGGCAGCATGCTCGAATGCGCCGGGCCCGACTTCGCCAATGCGGTGGTGTTCCAGTCGCTGTCGAAGCGATCGAACCTGCCCGGCATGCGCGTCGGCTTCGTCGCCGGCGACAAGGGCTTCCTGGCGCAGCTGCACGAGTTGCGCAACGTCGCCGCGCCGACGGTGCCGGTGCCGCTCCAGCATGTCGCGGTGGCAGCCTATGCCGACGAAGCCCATGTCGAGGACAACCGCGAACGCTACCGCCTCAAATTCGATCTCGCCGACCAGATCCTCGGCTCGCGCTTCGGCTACCGGCGTCCCGCGGGAGGGTTCTGTCTCTGGCTCGATGTCTCCGCCCATGGCGGCGACGAGGCCGCCACGCTGACCCTGTTCACGCGCGGCGGCGTGCGCGTGATTCCCGGAAGCTATCTGGCGCGCCGGCAGCCGGACGGCAGCAACCCCGGCGCCGGCTATATCCGCGTCGCGCTGGTCCAGGACAGCGCCACCACGGCGGAAGCCCTGCGCCGCATCGTCGACGTGCTGGACAGCCAATCCACCCGCGAGGCCCGATGAGTATGCCAGCGATCGAACGCGTCATCCCCCTCATTGGTCAGCTGCCGGATTCGCTCCGCGAGATGCTGGTGCGGCGCCTGCGCGAACTCGCCGGCGTCGGCCTGGTGGCGGTCGCGGCCGTTATCGCCGCGGCCCTGATCACCTGGTCGGTGCAGGACCCCAGCCTCAGCCACGCCACCGCGGGCCGGATCCGCAATCTGATGGGCTATCCCGGCGCCATCGGCGCCGACCTGCTGATGCAGATCATGGGGCTGGGCGCGGTGATGCTGGTGCTTCCCGTGGCGGTGTGGGGATGGCGGATGATGACCCACCGCCCGTTCGACCGCGAGGCGCTGCGGCTCGCCAGCTGGATCCTCGGCGCCGCGATCGCCTCGGGGTTTTTCAGCTGCTGGCCGCGCTCCGCCGCCTGGCCGCTGCCGACCGGACTCGGCGGCGTCATCGGCGACGCGCTGGTCCGCGCGCCGGCCATCGCCTTCGGACCGCCCGACACGCTCTACCGCATCGTTCTCGGCAGCGTGCTGTTCGCCGCGATGGCGGCGTTGTTCCTGTTCGCCACCGGGCTCGGCGCCCGCGCCGTGGACGAAGAGGCCCCGGCGCCGATCCACGATGACGACGACGCGCTCGGCCTCGACGATGACGAGGACGACAGCGGCGCCATCTCGCTCGGCTTTCTGGAGCACGCGCTGCTCAGCCTGAAAGCGAGGGCCTGGCGCCTCGCCAGATCCGCCTACGGCCTGCTGGTTGCGACCCGCGAAAGCCCGCGCGTCGCCCTCGATCGCCGCGAACCGCAGCTCGGCGCCGGGCGCGCCTCGCCCTCGATCGCGCCGCATGGCGACGCCGACCTCGACGAGGAAGTCGAGGAGGACGAGGCGGAGGAGGACGCGCCGGTCGCGCGCGCGCCGCGCAAGCGCGCGGCCAAGCCGCCGGCGAAGCGCGCTTCGAGCAGCTTCGTGCTGCCGCCGCTGTCGGTGCTGACCGCGGCCAAGGCCTCGGATCGCAAGACGCTGAGCACGGCCGAGCTGGAAACCAACTCGACCATGCTCGAAGGCGTGCTGCAGGACTTCGGCGTGCGCGGCGAGATCACCAATGCGCGACCGGGTCCGGTGGTCACGCTGTACGAGCTGGAACCGGCGCCCGGCATCAAGTCGTCGCGCGTGATCGGGCTCGCCGACGACATCGCGCGCTCAATGAGCGCGCTGTCGGCGCGCGTCGCCGTGGTTCCCGGCCGCAACGCCATCGGCATCGAACTGCCGAACGAGTATCGCGAGAAAGTCTACTTGCGCGAATTGCTGGCCACCAAGGAAGGCAGCGAATCCGCGGCCAAGCTGCCGCTCTGCCTCGGCAAGAATATCGGCGGCGAGCCGGTGATCGTCGATCTCGCCCGCATGCCGCATCTACTGATCGCCGGCACCACCGGCTCCGGCAAGTCGGTCGCCATCAACACCATGATCCTGAGCCTGCTGTACCGGCTGCGGCCCGACCAGTGCCGCCTGATCATGGTCGATCCGAAGATGCTCGAACTGTCCGTCTATGACGGCATTCCGCATCTGCTGACGCCGGTCGTCACCGATCCGAAGAAGGCGGTGGTGGCGCTGAAATGGGCGGTGCGCGAGATGGAGCAGCGCTACAAGAACATGGCCAAGCTCGGCGTGCGCAACATCGACGGCTACAACGCGCGGCTGGCGGAAGCCCGCGCCAACGGCGAGGAACTGAGCCGCACCATTCACACCGGCTTCGACAAGGAGACCGGCACCGCGATCTACGAGGCGGAGAAGCTCGAGCTCGATCCGCTGCCCTATATCGTGGTGATCGTCGACGAAATGGCCGACCTGATGATGGTCGCCGGCAAGGACATCGAAGGCGCGGTGCAGCGGCTGGCGCAAATGGCGCGCGCCGCCGGCCTGCATGTGATCCTCGCGACGCAACGGCCGTCCGTGGACGTCATCACCGGCACCATCAAGGCGAACTTCCCGACCCGTATCTCGTTTCAGGTCACTTCGAAAATCGACAGCCGCACCATTCTAAACGAACAGGGCGCCGAGCAGCTGCTCGGCCAAGGCGACATGTTGTACATGGCCGGCGGCGGACGCATCAGCCGCGTCCACGGCCCGTTCGTCTCCGATGAGGAAGTTGAAAAGGTCGTGCGGCATCTGAAATCGCAGGGTGTGCCGCAATACCTCGAAGCGGTTACCGCTGAAGAGCCACAGGACGCAGATGGCAACCCGGTCTTCGACGCGACCGCGATGGGCGCGCCCGAAGGCGGCGACCTTTACCAGCAGGCGGTGCAGGTGGTGACGCGTGACCGCAAAGCCTCGACCAGCTACAT
>JBKQQE010000592.1:0-7143 GCA_052326245.1 Xanthobacteraceae bacterium
GCGGCTCGGCGGCGGGCCTGGGCGCGGCGCGCGCGGCGTCCACGGTCTGGATGTTGAACCACGCCCCGCATTTCGGCGGCTGGCCGCCGCCGCCGCGGGTGCACTTCGAGAAGCCGAACGGCAGCCCTAGCTTGAAGGCGAAATAGGCGCGCAGGAAATACGGCAGGTCGGCGCAGTCGGGGCGCACGATCATCCCGATCTCGTCCTCGCGCAGGCCGAGATAGTCGAACAGCACGTTGCGCGAGCGGTCGCGCAGCACCTCGTGCAGGGCCTTCCATGACGGCGCGTCGTCGAACGGCGCGTCGAACAGCTTCTCGATCCAGGCGGAATAGAAATTCTCGGTGGTCCGGTTCCACGCGTTGCGCAGCGGCCAGACGCTGCCCGCCACCATGCCCGGGCGCGGCCCGGCGGTGTCGCGCACGGCGATCTCGCGCGAAACGCTGCCGCAGCCGGCGCGCGCCAGAGAAGCGTGCCAGATCCCCGCGGCGGGGGAAGCGACCTCGGCATACCAGAAATACGGCGGCCCGCCGTGGCGCTCATTGGATTTCGCCGCGACGCTGCCGTCGGGTGCGACCAGCGTGAGCTCGCCCGCGAACGGCTTCTCGGAGGTGAGAATGACGCGCAGCGGCGCGCCCTTCCAGGGCGCGAGCGGCGAGGGCAGCACCGCGATCTCGGCGTCGTCGCAGCCGGTCTGGGCCTGGGCGGAGGCGACCGTGAAAGGCAGCAGCAACAATGCACCGGCGACCAGCAGGGAGGCTGTCACGGCGGCAGCAGACAGGCGTCCTTCGAACACGTGCATTCCCCACATCTTCCTTGATAAGTCGTCCTCGACCGCAACGCAGCAGAGCTTGCGCTGGAAACGTGGCAGGATTCATGGCCACGGTCGAGGCGAGGATATACCGGATCGCCGGGCCGGCGTCAGCGGAGATGAGGGGGCTTTGCCGCGGGTTACCGAGGGCGCCGGTGAGTTCCGGGGCGTGTCTTATTCTTGTTTTCGTCATGGCCGGGCTTGTCCCGGCCATCCACGTCTTTCTTGATGAAATGCTGTGAAGACGTGGATGCCCGGCAGACCTTAGTCCTAGCGATCCGTCGAAGACGGATCGCGCTGGCCGGGCATGACGAGTGCTTCAATAGGCGCCCGGTTCTGTTGCTCGCATCTTCGGTGAGGCTCTGCGAGGTGCTCCGGTCGCGAACGGCGCAGAAACGTAGCGCCCCTCGAACGCACGCGCAGCCACGCTTGCCGCCCGCACCGCAGGCGTGTCATGTCTCGCACGTCCAGGCGTTGCGGCAACCAGGGAGGCCGGCGGATGAGGCGACGGGGTTTCGTGGCGCTGCTCGGCTCGCTCGCGTTCGGCGGCGCGGCGGCGCTGTGGCGCAACCTCGCGGCGTTCGGAAAATCGGTCGAGAGCGGCATCGACAACGTCACAGGCCCGGAGACCCATCTCGCGCGCACGGTCGCCGCGGTGGCCGATGCCATGTTCCCCGGCGACGGGCTTCCCGGCGCCGTCGAGCTGGGGCTGCACAGCCGTATCCTGGCGATGCCGGATCTTGCCGACGTGATCGCACGCGGCGTCGCGTGGCTCGATGCCGGCGCGGTTCGAAAGGGCGCGGCGGACTTCACTGCCCTCGACGAGGCCGGCAGGCTCGCGGCCATCGATGCGGCGTTTGCCTCCGGCGACGACAGCATCCAGCGCTTCGTGCTGGCGCTGCGGTCTCGGCTGATGACCGCCTATTACGCCGAGCCGGCGGTGAAGGCCGCCTTCGCCTATGCCGGGCCGCCGCAGCCGGATGGCTTCGCCGATTTCCAGGATCCGCCCGCATGAGCGGCGACGCCCGTTTCGACGTGGTGGTGGTGGGCGCCGGCGCCGGCGGCGCCGCAGTGGCTTACGGGCTGTGCCTCCGTGGCCTCACGGTGCTGCTGCTCGACGCCGGGCCGCGGTTCGATCCGGCGACCGATTATCCGCTCACCGGGGCCGACTGGGACGCCCGCGCGTTTCCGCAAAAGCCCGGCAGCACCGGCACGGTGACCTTCGCGCCGGGCCAGAAGCTCACCGGCGACGAGCCGCTGCTGCGTTCGGGAAGCCGCGGGCTTGGTCCGGCGGTGACCGACGGCAGGCGCTGGATGGAGGCCTATCACCACGTTCGCGGCATCGGCGGCTCGACGCTGCATTTCACCGGGGAATCGCACCGCCTGCATCCGGCGGCGATGCAGATGAAGAGCCGTTTCGGCGTCGCCGCGGACTGGCCGATCGACTACGCCGGGCTGGAGCCCTACTACCTCCGCGCCGAGGAATTGATCGGCGTGGCGGGGCCGGCGACGCAAGGCGCGCGCTGGCGCTCGCGGGAATTTCCGCTGCCGCCGCACCCGTTGTCCTACGCCGCGCGCACGCTGGGCAGGGGCGCGCAGGCGCTCGGCCTCGACTGGCAGGCCAACAGCCGCGCCGCGCTGTCGCTGCCGTGGCACGGCCGCGCGCCGTGCAACCACTGCGGCGCCTGCAACAAGGGCTGTCCGCGCGGCGACAAGGGCAGCGCCGACATCACCTTCGTCGCCGCCGCGCTGGCGACCGGGCGCTGCACGGTGCGGCCGGACGCGCCGGTGGTGCGGATCGAGGAGGGCCGCGGCGATCGCGTCGCGGCGGTGCTGGTCGGGCGACCCGACGGCGGGCTTGAGCGCATCCAATGCCCGCAGCTGGTGCTGGCCTGCGGCGCCGTCGAGACGCCGCGCCTGCTGCTCGCCTCCGACGGCCTCGGCAACGACAGCGGCGAGGTCGGCCGCAACTTCATGGACACGCTCGAGGTGATCGTCGGCGCGCTGCATCCGCAGCCGCAGCACGGCCGCCGCGGCCTGCCCAGCGACGCCATCTGCTGGGACTTCAACGCGCCCGACGCCATTCCCGGCGTGGTCGGCGGCTGTCGCTTCTACAACGCCGCCGGCGAGGCCGAGCTGCAGGGGCTGGCGGGGTTCGCGCTGCGCGCCGTGCCCGGCTGGGGCCGCGCCCACGCGCGGGAGGTGCGGGCGCTGTGGGGCCACGCACTGCATGTGGGCGCCATCGGCGAGCGCCTGCCCAATGCCGACAGCCGCGTCGATCTCGATCCCGCGGCGCGCGACCGTTTCGGCATGCCGGTGGCGCGGATCGCGTCAGTGCTCGATTCGCGCGACGTCGCCCGCCTGCGCTTCATGGCGCAGCAGGCGCACGCGCTGCTGGCGGCCAGCGGCGCGACGCGGATGTTCGAGACCTATTCCAGCTGGGACTGGTTCGGCGCCACCCACGTGTTCGGCACCTGCCGGATGGGCAACGATCCCGCCAGCTCGGTGGTCGATGCCGACGGCCGCAGCCATCGCTGGCGCAACCTGTGGATCACGGACGCCAGCGTGTTTCCGTCGTCCGGCGGCGGCGAGGCGCCGTCGCTGACCATTCACGCGCTGGCGCTGCGGACGGCGGAGCGGGTCGGCCGCGGCGGCTGAGGCGCGAGGGAACTCGCGCGTTGGCTGAGTTTCGTTGTCATGGCCGGGCTTGATGTTCGTTTTCGTCAGGGCCGGGGCTGACGTTAGTTTTCGTCTGGGCCGGGCTTGACGTCAGTTTCCGTCATGGCCGGGCTTGACCCGGCCATCCACGCTTTTCTTGGAACTGGCGCTGCTAAGAGTGGATGCGCGGGTCAAGCCCGCGCATGACGAGTTTCTTTGTGGGGCCTGATACGTTGCCTGCATCTTGAGTCAGACTTTCGGCACGGACGCCCACCGCTGGGAACCGATCGCGACTGTCACCCATCGGCAACGCTCCCGTGATCGAACGCACAGGCGGTAACGGGCGCGTGTTGTGGCTGGCGGGGGCTTCCCGTAGAGTCGGCGCGGTTCGCACCCACCGATCAACGGTGCGCCATGTCCGACCGGCAGGAGAGCCCATTGCTGCGTTCACTTCAGGTGGCGGCGCTGTCCACGTGCATGACGGCCGCCCTGCTCGCCTTGTCCGGCCAGAGTGCGGATGCCGGCGCCGCGGTTCCACTGGCCAACGGATCGAATGCCGCGAACGCCTCGAGCTGGCTGGCGGGCGCGCATGCGGGCTACAACTGGCAGCAGGGCACTGTCGTCTACGGCTTCGAGACCGACCTGTCGGCGACGCATCTCAACAGCACCATGAGCGGCGGGCTGAGCAATTTGTTCGGGGGACCGCTGTTGCCCGGCGAGTCGGCCAGCACGTCGGCATCGATCGACTGGTATGGCACCCTGCGCGGCCGGCTCGGCACCACCCTGGGCACGCCGATGGGCGGCCCGCTGCTGGTCTACGGCACCGCCGGTCTCGCCTACGGCAATGTCGGCCTGAGCAGCGCCTTCAGCGACCGCGTACTATCGCTGAACCAGCAGACGTCGTCGACGCGGGCCGGCTGGGTGGTCGGCGCCGGCGTCGAATACCTGGTGCGTCCGGACCTCAGCCTCACGCTGGGCTATCAATATGTCGATCTCGGCAACCTCAGCCTCGCCGATCCGGTGAGCGCGGCTGTCACCGTCAGCCAGTCCGCCACCGCGCACGCCCAGTTCAGCGTGGTCAGCGCCGGTTTCAGCTGGCACTTCCCGCCGATGGCACCGGCGGGCGCGCCGTGGCAGGGCGGCTATGTCGGCGGCCAGGCCGGCGGCGCATGGGGCAACCATACCGACGCGACCTACAACTCGACCGTGCCGCTGATTTCCGATGCCCGGCTCAAGCGCGACATCGCGCTGGTCGGGCGGCGCGACGACGGGCTCGGGATCTACCGCTACCGCTATCTGTGGAGCGACGCGGTCTATGTCGGCGTGATGGCGCAGGAGGTGGCGCTGATCCATCCCGATGCGGTGGTCCGCGACCCGCTTACCGGCTCGCTCGCCGTCGACTACGGCCGCCTCGGCCTTCACCTGATGACGCTGCCGCCGCAGCCGGAGAGGCTTTAGCGCATTTTCCGCCTGGATTGATTCGTCATTCCCGGCCTTGTGCCGGGCATCCACGTCTTTGCAGTGTTGCGGCGAAGAAAAACGTGGATGGCCGGGAGACCTTAGTCCTAGCGATCCGTCAGGCGCCACGCCACTCACTGCGTCACCCGCGGGCAACCGGATCCGGCCTTCGGCCGGTCCGGCTGTAAACTTGACCACGCAAGTCGGTCAGGCCCGACTTGCGCCATTAAGCGCGGACGCAACTCGGCGAGAGTCGACTTGCTACGCATCCACTCTTTGACCGCCGCCGGCCCGTCATCCCTCGCCGCGCGCCCCGCCGGCGGCGATGGCCAGCAGATCCGGCACCTGCCGGCGGACCTCGGCGGCGATCTTGCTGTCGAGCCTGTCGAGCCACTTCCCCGGAACGGCGGCGAGCCCATAGGTGGCGCCGGCGAGCATCGCCGCCAGCGCGCCGGTGGTGTCGGCATCGCCGCCCTGGTTCACCGCCGCGATGACGCAATCGGAAAACGAGTCCGTGGTGAAAAAGAAATGCAGCACTGTCTGCATGGTATCGACCACATAGGCCGAGCTCTGGCCGCGATACGGCGCGAAGCGGAATTCGGGCCGTTCCTCGACCAGCGCCGCGGCGATGTCGCGCGCCGCCGCCTTGCCGCCACCGGACAGCACGGCGTGCAGCATCCGCACCAGCGCCAGGCTGGCCGCGTCCGACAGCGGGTGATTGTGGGTAATATGGCCCTGCGACCGGGTCCACGCCGCGGCCCTGTCCGGGTGGCCGAGGGTCGCGAGCGCCACCGGCAGGATGCGCATGGCGGCGCCGTTGCCGGCGGCGCCCTCGTAGAACGGCCCCTCGACCGTGCCTTGCGTCAGGTAGCGGCGGATGCCGCGCCGGCAGGTGTTGCCCACGTCGACGGGACGCGACTTCAGCCAGGCGGCGAATTCCTCGCAGGCGTCGTGGACGTCGAAGCCGCCGCGCCGCACCAGCGACCGGCCGAGCGCCAGCGCCATGTCGGTATCGTCGGTCACCGCGCCCGGCTTCAGGCGCAGCCAGCCGCCGCCGACGATCTCGTCGTGGACGCCGTGGCGGGCGGCGATCTCGGCCCTGGTCATGAACTCGACGGTGGCCCCGAGCGCGTCGCCGGCGGCGAAGCCGAGAAACGCCGCCAGCGCCCGGTCCTGCAGACTGATCGTGGTCATGGCCCGCGCTTCATGGTCAAAAATAGCTCGCGGTGACGCGGTATTCGCCGCCGATCACCAGGTACTCGCCTTCGCCCTTCAGCGGATGCGTCGACAGCAGCGTGTTGAAGAACGCCACCTTGGACACCGGAACCTGGACGGTGAGGATGGTGTCGCCGAAACATTCGGCGATGCCACGATCGGAGGTGAACGAGCTGAGGTTGTTGAGCCGCATCAGGGCCGTGCGCTTGTCGATCCGCTCCACCACCTGGTGCTCGTCGAAGGCGTTGATGCCGCGGTAGAGGGTCAAATGCGTCCGGCCCGGCGCGACCAGGCGCTCCAGCGCCCACTGGCAGAATTCGAACAGCAGGTCGAGCTGGGTATAGATGGAATTGCTGTGGAAGCGGCTCGACATCTTCTCCTCCACATAGGTCGTCCACGCCCGGCTCGAAATGCGCTGGATGATCTCCTTGTGGAAGGTCGGGAAGATGCCGAACCGGCTTTCCACCCAGCCCTTGAGCACCGCCCCTTCGGGGCCGTTGCTGTCGTAGCCCCAGCCCTTGATCAGGCGCAGGAACGACGAGCGATAGCGGCGGCGGATCGCTCCGGTGCCCCGGCCGGCGCTGTCCTCGCGCTGCTCGCGATCGATGCCGAACATCGCCATCATGTAGCAGGTGAAGGCTTCGCCGGCGTCCGCCAGGTCCGTGGACCGGGCGAGCATTTCGAACAGGTTCGGGTTCATTTCCCGCACGCCGGAAATGTGCAGCGGCATCGGGTAATCGTTGAAGTCGCGATGGACCAGCAGCTCCATCGGCACGCCCAGCAGGTTGCTCGAGTATCCGATCACGTGGTGCCCTGGCTTTGTGCTTGCCCCCCGGCTGACCGGGAAGCCTAGGTCGGTCGCCACGGCCTGCCTTGAGCGGCGTCAAAAGCCTGGGAACAGGAAGAGGCGGCCCGGCATTTGAATTCACTCCTGGCGGAAATCATGGCCGGAGAGGCACGGCGTCACCACAACCAATGCTGTCGTCGCCCGGCGTGACCGGGCG
>JBKQQE010000593.1:0-21729 GCA_052326245.1 Xanthobacteraceae bacterium
CCGCGCCGGGCAAGGCGCCGGCGCCCCGGCAGCACGCCGCCAGATTAGCCCTTTTCGCAGAAATCCCAAGGAGACCATTGGTTTGTACCAGGCGCTCGGGTAGAAGATGGCATCATCCCGAGCGGCGACCAGATCCGCCATAGGGTTGCCTTATCACGTCCGCATCGTTTAACCGGCGCGCCGTTAGGCGGCCTGTGCGACGCGAAGTTGGTCGAAGGTTCCGTTGAGCGATCGTCAGCCAAAGGACTGGAAGACAAGACTCCGGCATGCGCTGCTGGATCTCGACGCGCGCATCGATTCCACGCTGTTTTCGTCCGGCGCCGGCGCGCGCGAACTCTACGAGCGCTTTTCCACCTTCATGGACCGATTCTATGTCGGCCGGTGGAAACGCTGGGTGATCGTCGAGCCGCTGTCCGAGGCCGCCACCCTCGGCCTGGGCGGGTTGATCCTGATGCTGGCGCTGGCGGGGCCCGCGTTCCGCGAAACCGCGGATGAAGACTGGCTGAAGAAATCCGACCTCGCCGTCACGTTTCTCGACAGGTACGGCAACGTCATCGGCAGCCGCGGCATCAAGCATAACGATTCGATTCCGCTCGAGGAATTTCCCGACCACCTGATCAAGGCGACGCTGGCGACCGAAGATCGTCGCTTCTACGATCACTTCGGCATCGACCTCGCCGGCACCGCCCGCGCGCTATTGACCAACGCCCAGGCCGGCGGCGTGCGCCAGGGCGGCTCGTCGATCACCCAGCAGCTCGCCAAGAACCTGTTCCTGTCCAACGAACGCACCATCGAGCGCAAGGTCAATGAGGCGTTTCTCGCGGTCTGGCTCGAAACCCGCCTGACCAAGAACGAGATTCTCAAGCTCTATCTCGACCGCGCCTA
Source organism: Xanthobacteraceae bacterium (assembly GCA_052326245.1). Classification (GTDB taxonomy): domain Bacteria; phylum Pseudomonadota; class Alphaproteobacteria; order Rhizobiales; family Xanthobacteraceae; genus Bradyrhizobium_A. The sequence continues at coordinate 886 of JBKQQE010000593.1, forward strand.
TATGGGCGGCGGCACCTTCGGCGTCGACGGCGCCGCGCATTTCTACTTCAACAAGTCGGCCCGCGACGTCAACCTCGCGGAAGCCGCGATGCTGGCGGGACTGTTCAAGGCGCCGACGAAATACGCGCCGCACATCAACCTGCCCGCCGCCCGCGCCCGCGCCAACGTCGTGCTCGACAACCTGGTCGAGGCCGGCTTCATGTCTGAAGGCCAGGTGTTCGGCGCCCGGCGCAATCCCGCGACCGCGGTCGACCGCCGCGAGGAAGTCTCTCCCAATTACTACCTCGACTGGGCGTTCGACGAGATGCGCAAGCTCGTCAGCACATTCCCAAAATCCTATGCAGAGCGCGTTTTCGTGGTCCGCACCGCGATCGACATGAACGTCCAGCGCGGAGCCGAGAACGCCATCGAAAACCAGCTGCGGCAGTTTGGCCGCGACTATCATGCCACCCAGGCCGCGACCGTGATCGCCGATCTCGACGGCGGCGTTCGGGCGATGGTCGGCGGACGCGACTACGGCGCCAGCCAGTTCAACCGCGCCGTGGACGCGATGCGCCAGCCCGGATCGTCGTTCAAGCCCTATGTCTACACCACGGCGCTGCTCAACGGTTTCAAGCCGACATCCATCGTCATCGACGGGCCGGTCTGCATCGGCAACTGGTGCCCGCAGAATTTCGGCCACTCGTATTCGGGGGCGGTGACGCTGACGCAGGCGATCACGCGTTCGATCAACGTGGTGCCGGTAAAACTGTCGATCGCGATCGGCGGCAAGGATGGCCCGAAGGCCGGCCGCGCCAAGATCGTGGAAGTCGCGCGCAAATTCGGCATCAAGGCGCCGCTGCCCGACACGCCATCGCTGCCGATCGGCTCCGACGAGGTCAGCGTGCTCGAGCACGCGGTGGCGTACGCGACGTTCCCGAACAAGGGCAAGGCCGTCACGCCCCATGCCGTGCTCGAGGTCCGCACCGGCGCCGGCGATCTGGTCTGGCGCTTCGATCGCGACGGCAAGAAGCCGACGCAGGCGATCCCCGCCTCCGTCGCCGCGGACATGGCCGGAATGATGAGCCACGTGGTGGGGGAAGGCACCGCGCGGCGCGCCCAGCTCGACGGCATTCCGGCAGCGGGAAAGACCGGCACCACCAACGCGTTCCGCGACGCCTGGTTCGTCGGCTATACCGGCAACTTCACCGGCGCGGTCTGGTACGGCAACGACGACTACTCGCCGACCAACCGCATGACCGGCGGCTCGCTGCCCGCACAGACCTGGCACGACATCATGGTTGTCGCGCATCAAGGCGTCGAAATCCGCGACGTCGCCGGCATTGGCCCCTCCAAGAGGCACACGCCCGAGCCGTCCTCGGCGGCGGCGGCGAAGGCCCAGGAGGTCAATGCCGGGCCGCCCCCCGATCCTGACCCGGCGCGGCGCCGACATTCTGGTCCAGGTCGAGAAGCTGATGGACGACGCGGCGCGCTCGGTCGCAAAGACCTCGCTGACCGCGCCGGCGCAGCCCAAGGCGCCCGCGAAGCCGTCGCCGTCGACCTCGCTGGCGTCGCCGGACAGTCTTGCGGCGGGCGCGCCCACGGAAAACTCAACTGGCGGGGCCGCGGTCCTGGCGGCGCGCAAGAATTGAGCCGGCGTGACATGACGGGGGCTGCGTGCGGCTGATCTTCCTCACATTGACTGCGCTGATATTGGCCACCGCCATCGGCCTCGGTGCGACCTGGATCACCGCGACGCGCGGCGTCAATGTCGGCACGCTGTCGATCGGGGCCTGGGTGGCGCGCCCGCGGACCGGAACCAGCGATATCGATCCCTATGCACGGGCGGCGGTGGCGCGCAGCGGCGAATTGCCGATCGGCACCGGCGACGGCATCGCCTTCACCGCGATCACCGACGACGCCAAGCATCCGCTTGACGGCCGCTGCGACGTCGTCGTCAACGGCGTCACGCCGGCGGCGCGCTTCTGGACGCTGACACTGTATGACCCATCGGGCCAGCTGGTGGCGAACAGCATGGACCGCTACGGGTTCACCAGCCAGGAAATCGTGCGCGGATCCGACGGCGCATTCGAAATCCGCATCGCTTCGCGCGCACGCGCCGGCAACTGGCTTCCGACCGGCGGGCTTGATCGATACATTCTGGTGCTGCGACTGTACGATACCCCGGTCGGCGTCGCGACGCGCACCCAGCGGGACGCTCCGATGCCGGCGATTTCGACGGTGAGCTGCCCATGATCCGGTTCCTGGTCGCCCTGGTCGGTGGAATTGTCCTGGGAGGGATTGTCCATCTCGTCAGCGTGTTGTCGCTGCCGCGGATCGCAAGTCTCGACGCCTATTCGCGGCTCACGCCGATGACGGCACTGAACTCGGTGACCCCGCTTCCCGTCGCGGCGCCGGGCAACACCAAGATTCCCCTGATGGACCCCGCTTTCGCGGTCGCCGTCTGCCGCTACGACCTCTCGGGCGGGCCGATCAAGCTCACGGTCCCGGTCAGCCAGGCCTACACCTCGGTTTCGTTCTATACCCGCAGCGACATCGCCTATTATGCCATCAACGATCGGTCGGCGGGCCGCAAGGTCATCGAACTCGACCTGATGACGGAGGCCCAGCACGCCGAAGTCCCCGACGACGAGGAGGTGACGGCGGCGGACCGGCTGATCATCGACTCCCCCGGCACGCGGGGTCTCATCGTCTTGAAGGCTCTCGCCGCCGAGCCGGGCCTGATGCCACAGGCGCAGGCGTCGCTCGCGGCAGCGACCTGCAAGGTGCAGACGACCCCCCTCGCCGCGCGCTGAATACGACAGCGCGTGCGTTCAGGCGCGTTTGAACGCCGACCTGCAAAGCTATCTCCGGAGCAGCAAGTCTGTCTCAACCCTTGACCGTCAGGATCTGGGCAACCACCGGCGTGCGCTGGGAGGCCACCGCCGCGCGCGCGGACAAGTCGCTGATCAACCGATCGGCTTCGGCGGCCATAGCGTCGGGGCCTTGCACGACCAGGCGTTCCAGCGCCCAGTGATAGGACGCGATCCGTTGCTGCAGGCAATCGCCCACCCACTGCACGACCAGCGCATTCTCCTTCATGCGCGCCACCGCATCGGCGCGCTCGCGCAGTGAAAGGTCGGTGATGAATTTCAGGCTCGCGTTGCGCTTCTGGTCGAAGTCGGCGACCTGCGCCGCCGTCGAATAGAATTGATCCAGCCGCAGGGTGTCGTCGCGCACGTCCTCGATCACCTGCGCATAGCGCGAGGCATGGGACCGGTGAGGTTCGTCGATCAGGTGGCGACCGTACATTGTACGGTCGAAACGCACCGCTTTGCGCCACGGCGACGCAATCGGATCGTATTCGCCGAACACGCCTTTCCAAAGCGAATGTGAATGCGGCGGCTCGATGAAGGCATAGGCCAGATCGCGCAGCGTCCGTTCGCCGTCGGTGAGCTGGAAGTCGGACGCGCGCCGGCCAGTGCTCTGGGCGGCCTCGACGCCGACCCAGCGATGCATGTCGTCGTTGAGGACGTCATCGCGCGCGCGACCCAAATCTCCGGTGGAGCATCCCGCGACGCCCGCACACAGCAGTCCCAGCGCGATCAGGGTTGAAGCCGGGCGGATCAGCCCCGGGGGCCTCCGATATGAGCCGGCTGGCATCGCGGGAAGCCTAAGGTCAGGACCGTGCTCGCCTGCGGCGGCGGCGTCCGGGGGCAGCGCCCTCTTCCGGTCCGCTGCCGTCGGCTGTCTCTTCGGCATCGCGTTCAATTCTGATCACCGGAAGGATCAAAACAGTGCCCATTCCCTCGCGAGGAACCTCATCCAGCCATGAACCCAGGCGGCGCGATACCGCATCCGCCGGGAAATCGATGATGGTGCCCATACTCGTGTGTCTCCTCGCCGCTTTCCCCTGGCGACAGCCCGGCGGCGCGTCGACCATAAGAGCCGGTCATGGTTAATGAGCACTTAATGGCCTGGGTGCCGCGCCGACGCCGCGCGGATCGGCGAATTGCCGGTGGCTGCGCGATCGTCACAGCAACCGAACAAGGTCGATGACGGCATCCCCGGCCGCGCCGGCGCCGGGCAATTAACGGATCGTTTTCCTTAACGGCTTGTTAAAGCGCCCTCGCTAACGTTGCCGCTGGATCTCCCGGTCACCACCAAGATGACGACAATTCCGATGTTTCCCGGCTTCGACGGATTGATGACGCTGTCGCGCCGCGAGGGCGTCGACATCCGGCCGACGCTGCTCCGGGTCCTCACCGATCTCTATGTCCAGGCGACGGCGCACTCGCTCGAGGAAGAGAAACAGTTCATCGCCCTCACGTCGCGGCTGATCGACGAGGTCGACGACGCGACGCGCGCGGCGGTGCGCGCGCGGCTGTCGATCTACCCGCATACTCCCCGATCGATCGCGGACAAGCTGGAGCTGAACCGCACCGACCCGTCGTCGATCCCGCTCGCCCCTCGCATCGAGCCGCCTCCCGCGCCGGTCCCAGTCGTGCGCGAGGGCGACAGCCCTGCGTCGCGGCAGACGGCCACGTTGTCGATGCAGCCGAACGACGCCTTCGAGCTCAACAGCATGTTCTTTGCAGCTGACGGGCATGAGCGGCTGTTGATTCTGCAAAACCTGGAGCGCGCGCCGCTCAAGCCGGCTCCCCGCATCGATGCCCGTCGCGCCGCGAGCAGCGTGATCGCGCTGGAACGAATGGCGCTGGAAGCGGACATGCTCGGCTTCGTCCAGGAACTCGCGCATGTCCTGATCCTGCCGATGCGTTTGGCGCGGCAGATCGTCGAAGACCCGGGCGGCGAGCCGCTCGCCTGCGCCGCCCGTGCCCTGAACATGAGCAGCGAAACCTTCGAACGCACCATCATGTTCCTCGACCCGGAACTGGGCGCGTCGGTCGCACGGGTGTATCGGCTGTCGCGGCTGTTCGACAACCTCAGCGAACGGATCGCCCTGATCATTCTTGCCGCGTGGCGGGGGACGTCGCTCGCCAACACGCGAGTCAGATATCAATCCGCGCTCTACGACGACGAGCGTCAGCGCGCCCGCGCGACCTCGGCCCAGGGAAAGACCGCGATGGCGCCATCCACCGCCCAGCCCGCGCCCGTCACGTCCGGGCGTGGCAGCTCAAAGGGCTGAATGCCTCACTGGCCGGCCAATTCCAGAAAATGCCGACCTGCCTTGTCCTCGGTCTCGACGATCCAGAGATCGGGATCGAACCGGACTTCGCGCGCAAGCCGCTCGTCCACCTCGTGTTCCGACATCGGTTGCGCCGACCAGGCCGCGAATACGCGCTCGAACGGTCGGCTGTCGTCATACGCCGTCTGGGGCGCGGGGGTGAAAAGCATGGCGGTGCCGTCCATCAGCGCCAGCTTGACGAAGATCGCGCCGGCTTCATCGGCGCCGTGACGGCGTACCGCGCCAAAAATGCCGTTGATCTGGCACCGGCGAAGATAGGCGGCAACCCAAATGGCTGATTTCAATCGCATGGATTGACGATAGTGGGTCCGAGACGCGGGGCAATGCCAATTTCAGCGACCAGAGCCGCGATCGCCGGATCGCGCGGGCGCGATGAGGCGGAGCGCGATCAGCAACTCGTGGTGTCGCGGGGCTGGTCTATTCGATCGGGCGTCCGGTCGCCGCCGCGAGTTCATGGGTCAGGCGATCGGTGATCTGTCCCGTGATCGGCAGCTTCCTCTCGCGCTCGAATTTCTCGACCGCGGCCCGGGTTTCGGGGCCGGCGACGCCGGTCGGCTTGAGCTGCCCGTAGCCAAACTCGGTCAGGACGCGCTGCACGGTGGTGATGCGGCGCGTCGAAGCGATCAGATCGCCGACCGGATCATGGCCGGGAACTGACGCCGGCGGACGCGGCACAGCGGCGGATGACGAAGCAGCCGGCGGCGGGGCGTTTCGCGCGGCCTGCGAGGCGGCCTCGGCGGCCCTGGTATCGGGCCGGGTTTCGGCGTCAGACGGCCGCGGGCGCGGCAGCGGACCGGCGGCGCCGCTTGCCGGCGCCACCGGCGCTGCGGGAAAGGCCGTTCTGAACATCGGCGCGGGATGAGGGCCGGCCTGCATGAACATCGCATTGCCAATGATCGCAACCACCGCAATGGCGGCGACACAGCCTGCCACCAGGTCCTTGGGGTTGCGCAACAGCAGCCGCAACACAACGTGACGGTCCGGCGCATCGACCGGCTCGGTCGGCTGCGAGCGCGCGCGCCGCCGCGGTGTGTGGTCGTCGATCACGAGAGCCTTAGGCACTTTTCTTCACCTGCAATACGGGATTGTCCGGACGCGGCACCGGCGTCAGCGGGGTTACGTTCGATGGCGACTGCGGCAGCCGCTGACTTGCCACGAGAGGAAGCGTGACGGCGACGACGGTGCCTTCGCCGGGTTTGCTGGAGACGCTGACCTCGCCGCCGTGGAGAGCGACGAGGCTCTTGACGATCGACAGCCCGAGACCCGTTCCCTCGTGACGTCGCTGATAGGTCGTCCCCGCCTGAAAGAACGGCTCGCCGATACGCTTCAGATCGTCGCCATTGATGCCGATACCGGTGTCGGAGACCACGAGCACCAGGCGGTTGGCCTCCACCCGGCATGAGACCGTGACGGTACCGCCACGCTCGGTGAATTTGACCCCATTCGACACCAGATTCAGAATGATCTGCTTGAACGCGCGCGCATCCGCGGTGATCTCCGGCAAATCATCGGGCAGCCGGGTCCGCAGATCGAGCCCGCATTCGGTTGCCTTCAGGGCCATCAGATTGCAACAGGACATGATCACGTCGCGCGGCATGAAGGGATGCAACGCGATCTCGAAGCTGCCGGCCTCCATCTTCGAGATGTCGAGAATCCCGTTGACGACGGACAGCAGATGCTGCCCCGACTCGTTGATCAATCCGGCATATTCCTTGCGGCGCCTGGCGTCGACCATCAGGTCGTCTTCCCGGACGATCATCTCTGAAAAACCGATGATGGCGTTGAGCGGGGTGCGCAATTCGTGGCTCATGGTCGCCAGGAAACGACTCTTGGCGGCGTCCGCCCGCTCCGCCTCGACGCGCGCGGCGTGGAGCGCCTCTTCCTGGCTCTTGCGTTCGGTGACGTCGCGCATCACGGCAACGACCTCGCGCTCGCGGCCGACCGCAGCGGCGTCAGCGCCTTCGAGCGGGCGACAACGCATCTCCAGCCAGATGAAATCGACACCGCCTCGCGGCATGTCGCGGCGAATGCGGAATTCGACGCCGCCGGAGCGGGTGCCCCGGGCTGCGTCTGACAGCGCTTTCAGATAGGCCGGGCGATCGGCGACGTGAACGCGATCGAACAGTCCATGGCCGCGAAGCCGCCCCAGCGGCACCCCGAGCAGGGCCTCGGCCGCGGGTGAGACAAATTCGATGGCCCCGTTACGGCGATGCCGTGAAACGATGTCGCTCATGTTGAGCGCGAGCATCCGGTAGCGCTGTTCCTCCACCATCAGCAGCCTGCCGCTGGCACGGGCCTGCGATTCGATGGCGAAGGCCAGGATCGCCGCGAATATCGTGGCCGACGCAATTCCGCACGCCGCAACCGTCAGGGTGGTTTGCGGTCCGAGCTGCGAGGCCGGAAGCACATCGGCAAGCTTCATGATCACCAGGGCGCCGATGCAGGTCAGCGCCGCGGCGACCGCGAAGCCGATCACCCGACGCGATGCCGAAAGCGCCGCCTCGATCGGAATGACGACGAGCCATGCCGCGGCGAATGACGCAATGCCGCCCGTGCGGACCGCCACCGCCATCACCATCGCAGTCAGCGCCAGGGACGACAGCACATGCGCGCTCTCGAAGCGGCCGGTCCGCGACAGGAAATAGGCGACGAGAATGGGCGCGATCAGCCAGGCAAAGACCACAACCTCGATTTCCGACGGAGCACCCCGCACCGCCAGGTAAACCGGAAGCAAGGCAAGCGCCGCGAGGCTTCCCAGCAATCGCGGAGCAATAAAGGCTCGGTGTCGCGCAGTCGCCATCGCATCGCTGCGTGCCGAAGGGTGCAGCAAGGCATCAAGGTGGTCACGAATTTTGTTCAGAAGGATCACGTCGTTCTCGCGCAGCGGCCGATCGTCCAAAAGACGCGCCGGAGCGCCCCCGTTATTTATTTCGCCGGATCGTGTCAGAGCGAGCTTAAGCGAACGCTAAGGCGCGGCCTCGGCCTGGCCGTCGAAACGCCGCTGCCGTCGATTGTGCGCACGGCATCGTCGCATTTGCCGGGAATGGTGAACGCGAAGTTTCCGTTTGCCGTCGGCTTATGGTTTCGAAAGTGTGGACGTCGCATTTTGCGGCGGCGGCCGGCGCGAATTTGCCGGCTTCATCTCGCGAATCGCGCGCGCCCTCCGGGTCGTCCATCAATCGAAAATTTACGGCAAACCATTTCATTGCAATTTTATGCAACTTGCGACGACCGCTCAAACCCCGGCTTCACCGGCTGCTGCTAGCGTTCAGTTACGGTTGCGGGGGCAATCGCGACGGGGTGAGAACAAAAGATATCGGGTGGCGGAATGTTTTTCCTGCTTCGCATGGCGTTCTGGCTCGGGCTCGTGCTCGTGCTGCTGCCGACGGACAAATCGCAAGACACGGACAAGGCGCCCCAGGTCGCCGCCTCCGACGCGATTTCTGCCGCGACCGCGGCGGTGTATGACATGAGCCAGTTCTGCAATCGGCAGCCCGGTGCCTGCGCCGTCGGGGGACAGGCCGCGACGGTCATCGGCCATCGCGCCCAGATGGGCGCCAAGAAACTCTATGGCATCATCACCGAGAAACGTGCGCCGGACCACACCGGCTCGATCACCCCGGTCGAAACCGGCCGCGCCGGCAGCGGCGACAGCCTGACGCCCGAGGATTTGGAGATGGAGTGGCGCGCGCCCGTCACCGAAATCACGTCCGGCGAGGCTAGCCTGGCGCCGTAATCCAGACCATATAACATGACCCGGGTCCCGGAGGCGACGCTTCCGGGAACCCGGTGTTTCACTCTGTTATCTGGATGAGCGGACCCGAGGCGCAATGACGATCGACGACATCAAGGACAATTTTGCGCTGCTCGACGAGTGGGACGACCGCTACCGCTACGTCATTGAACTTGGGCGGTCGCTGGCGCCGTTGTCCGCGGCCGACCACTCGCCCGAAAACAAGGTGCAGGGATGTGCCAGCCAGGTCTGGCTGGCGCGCAGCCTCGCGTGTGACGGGTCCGGCGCCCAGGTCCTGCACTTCGTCGGAGACAGCGACGCTCATATCGTTCGCGGGTTGATCGCAATTCTGCTGACGCTCTATTCCGACAAGCCGCCCGGCAAGATCCTCGAGACCGACGCGATCGCCGTGTTCGAGCAGCTCGGGCTCGGCGAGCACCTGACGCCGCAACGTTCCAACGGGTTTCGCGCCATGGTCGAGCGCATCCGGCGCGACGCCCGCGAAATGCTCGCCGCCAACGCGAGCTAGTCGCCGCCGCTGATCGGCTGGAATGCGCTACCGCCGTCGCCGCCGCTGCTGTCCCAGCCCCATCTTCTTGGCGAGTTGCGAGCGGGCCACGGCGTAGCTGGGCGCCACCATCGGGTAGTCCGGGGGCAATCCCCATTTCTCCCGGTATTGCTCGGGCGTCATGTTGTACTGCGTGCGCAAATGGCGCTTGAGCGATTTGAATTTCTTCCCGTCTTCGAGACAGACGAGGTAGTCCGAGGTCATGGACTTCTTGACCGGCACCGCCGGTTTGGCCGGCTCGATGGCAACCTCAACGTGCCCGCCCGAAACGCGAACCAACGCACCGTGAATCTGGCTGATCAGGGCCGGAATTTCCGAGGCCGGGGTCGCGTTGTTGCTGACATAGGCGGAGACGATGTTCGCGGTGAGCTCAATGAAATTCTTGCCCGCGGCGTCGTTCATCGCTCGGATCTTTCTGCAAGCCGCGGCCCAACGCCGGGGGGCTTTTCACTGCTTCGACCGGACGGCATCAGCACAACGATCTTTTTCATCGGCGCTTCATTATTGGCGCAGGGCCGGAGCCCTGACAAGGATAACTCCGCGCCCCGGCCGCTGGCCCGCCATCGCTTCCACGCGAATATCGCCTGGCCCGGCCGGTCCTATCCACGCTGGTCGAGATGATTGCGCAGTTCGTCGATGGACGCGAATCGGATCATGCCCTCCGGCAGCTGCGCCTCGATCGAGCCGTCGGAGTAGAGCGAATAGGCCATGCCATCGACCACCCCGGACTTCAGCACCGTGACGGGCTGCGCTTCGGCCGGCCGACGGACCGGCGGAGGGGCCGGAGGCCGGGCGCCGCCCGGCTCTGCGGGCCGCACTGGCATCGAAGGCTGGCGCGGAGCTTCGGGACGCCCCCGCTCCGCCGCCGGCCACGCATCCTCGAATGTGACGTTCGGCGCCGCAGCCGATTCCGCCGTCGGCAGTTCCTCCGCGCCCGCCTCCTGGGTGGCCGCGGCTGGGCCTTGCGGACGATCCCTGCGCGACGACATGAACAGCAGGTTCCGGCGCTTCTTCACCGGCGCAGCTGGCTCCGCAGGGCGCGGCTCGGCAGTGGCGGCTTGCGGACTGCCCTCGCTTTCGGGCTGCCAAGAGGGCTGTTGCGCGGCGGCTTCCTCCCCCGGCAAACCGGTCTCCGGGATCGCCGTCGCGACCAAGGCCGCCCGCTGCGCGGCCAGCGCATCAGACTGCTCCCGTGACCGCGGCGCGACCGAGACAGCCCCGCCCAGCGCCAGCGCAATGGCCTTCAGTTCGCGCACCACCATGGCGATGGCGATCAGGACAGCGCCGGTGCAGGCGCCGATAACCCCGGAAACGATCAGAATGTTGCCAAGGCTGAATTCCTTGATCGGAATTCCAAACACAATCGACAGAAGGCCTGTGACGACGATGACCGACCCGGCTATCAACAGCCCCAGCATCTGCTACTCCACGCCCGCCGCTGCCGCGACAACCTGCCGCCACGATACCGTCATAATGTCGAACTCGACAACGCCCAATTGCGCTCCAATCGGGCCGGCTCTCTACTGTACATCAGCTTATCCCCTTGAAATCCATGTGCTCGGCCAATCTGGGCCTCCGATCCCTCTCCCCTGACGCGGCGGGTACGGATTGCTGCATCGCACCAGGGAAATTGCGTCATAATTGACAATTACTTGGGGAACATACCGCGCTATATATCCACAATTATGATCACGGCCCCAGCATACGGCGGGCCGCGGGGGTTGCCGGGTTCAAGATTCGCGATGTCATCCATAACGACTTCAGCCATTGAGACGCCCCAGCGGCGCTCAATCGAACAGATTTGTGACGAACTTGCCGTGGTCACCCTCGGCATCGTTGCTGTCGTTGCCGGCTTGACGTTCCAGGACTACGGCCTCGGCTGGGATGACTATACCCATGCGGAATATGCCGACCTGCTGCTGAAGATGTACGCGTCGGGATTCAGCGACACCGGCGCATTGTCGTTCGCCAATTTGTACATGTATGGCGGCGGCTTCGACATGGCAGCCGCGCTCCTGCACAAGGTCATCCCGCTGGAATTGTTTGAAACCCGGCGCCTGCTCGGCGCCGTGGTCGGCGCTATCGGGTTGGCCGTGTCGTGGCGCGTCGGCCGACGGATCGGCGGTCCGATCGCGGGGATCGCCACGCTGCTGCTGCTGGCGCTGTGCCCCACCTATTACGGCCACATGTTCATGAACCCGAAGGATGCTCCCTTCGCCGTCGCCATGATTATCCTGATGCTGGGACTGGTCCGGCTCGCCGAGGAGTATCCAAGGCCCTCGGTCCATACGGTCTTGCTGGTCGGGCTCGGCGCGGGCCTGTCGCTCGGAAGCCGGGTTCTCGGCGGGCTCGCGCTGGTCTACGCGCTGGTCGGGTTCATTCCGCTGCTCGTCGGCGAGGCACGCGCCTACGGCATGCGCGAAGCCAGCAGACAGTTCGCCCATGTCTGCTACGTCCTGCTTCCCGGCCTGGTGCTCGGTTATTTGATCATGGGGCTGATCTGGCCCTGGTCGGTGATGGAGGCATCCAATCCCTTTCAGGCCCTGACCTATTTCTCCCAGTTCTTCGAGAAGCCCTGGAAGGAGATGTTCGACGGCGCCCTCGTCTCCGTTCCGGACATGCCGTGGTCCTATCTGCCGACGCTGTTCGCGCTACAGCTGCCGGAAGTCCTGATCGCGCTGCTACTGGCCGGGATCGTGGGAACCGTGACGTCGCTGGCGCGCGGTGCCGTCACGCCGCGGCACAAGACCGTGCTCCTGATGGTCACGTTGGCGGCGATCCTGCCCCTGGCGATCGCCATGGTGAAACGTCCGGCGCTGTACAACGGCATCCGCCATTTCGTTTTCGTTGTGCCGCCCATGGCCGTGCTCGGCGGCGTCGCATTCGGCTGGATCGTGAAGTGGCTCAAGGATTATGGCCGCGTCGCGCAAGGTGCCGCCGGCATCGTTCTCAGCTTCGGCCTGCTCTTGCCGTTGAACGAAATGATCCGGCTCCATCCCTATCAATACACCCATTTCAATCACATCGCCGGCACCGTGCGCGCCGCGGACTCGCATTTCATGCTCGACTATTGGGGGCTGGCCTTCAAGCAGGCCTCGGACGAGCTGCAGCAACTGCTTGACGAACGCGACGAGGAACCGCCCAAGGGCCGCAAGTGGAAGGTCGCGGTTTGCGGGCCGCAGCGCCCGGCCCAGGTCGCGCTCGGCCAGGATTTCAACATCGGCTGGGACAGCAAGGCCGCCGATTTTGCCATGACGCTCGGCGAGTTCTACTGCAAGGGCCTGAACGCGCCCGTTCTCGTCGAGATCAAGCGCGACGACGTCGTCTTCGCCCGGGTCTACGATATTCGCGGCCGGAACATTTCCGACCTGTTGTCGATCCCTCCGCCATGAGGTCGGTCTCGAGACCAGCGACAAGCCGGTAGCCGCCCTGCGGCAGCGGCGTATTGCGCCGACCCATGTGGCAGGATTAGTCTTCCGGCAATCACAGGAGGAAACACATGTCTCATGCGCAGGCACGCCGCGACGACGTTCAATCAAACATGACCGCCGCCGAATGGGCACAGCGCGTCAATCTTGCCGCCGCCTATCGTCTTGTGGCCTTTTACGGCTGGGACGACCTCATCGACACCCACATATCGGCGCGCGTTCCGGGGCCGGAGCACCACTTCCTGATCAATCCTTACGGCTTGATGTTCGACGAAATCACCGCGTCGAGCCTGGTCAAGGTCGATCTGCAGGGCAATCTGCTCACCAAGAGCGAATACAGCATCAATCCCGCCGGCTTCACCATCCATTCGGCAATCCACGAAGTTCGCGAAGACGCCGGCTGCGTGCTTCACCTCCACACCCCGGACGGCACCGCGGTCGCGAGCTGCATGGAAGGGCTGCTGCCGCTGAACCAGACGGCCCAGCTCGTCACCGGCGACCTCGCCTACCACGACTATGAGGGCATCGCGCTCGACCACGACGAGCGCCCGCGCCTGCAGCGGGACCTCGGCAGCAAGAACAACATGCTGCTGCGCAATCACGGCACCCTGACGGTCGGCCGGTCGGTGGCCTCGGCCTTCGAGCGCATGTTTCACCTCGAACGCGCGTGCACCATGCAGGTCCGGACGCGCATGCTGGGACCGACCGCCTATCCGGTGGAGCGCGCGGTGGTGGAAAAGAACGAAAGGCTGGTGGCGGATCTCGATCGCGCCGAGCGCCGGGCGACGCAACTGGTCTGGCCGCCGCTGCTGCGCAAGCTGGATCGTATCGACCCCAGTTACAAAACCTGAATTTTGTGCTACAGGCTTGCCATCACCCTCTACACGCCGATTCAAAACGCCGCCCAATTCCGGGCGGCGTTTTTTGCATTTCCGGCCGAGATTGCCGCCGCCGCGCCGGTCATTTTTCCTGGGCGAGCGCCGCCAGGATGCGCGCCCACGACCGAATGCCCTTGTGGAAGCTCCTGAGATCATACTTCTCGTTCGGGGAATGGATATTGTCGTCGTCGAGGCCGAAGCCGATCAGGACCGCGTCCAGCCCGAGCGTCCGCTTGAAATCCGCCACGATCGGAATTGAAGCTCCAGAGCCGATCAGGACCGTTTCCTTGCCCCATTCCTCGGTGAGCGCCTGCTTCGCTGCAACCAGCGGCTTCATCTGCCAGTCCAGCGCGATCGCGGGCGCGGCCGAGTGATCGACGAACTCGACCTTGCAGTCGGCGGGCACGCGGGCGCTGACGAAGTCGCGAAAAGCCGCCCGGATCCTTTCCGGGTCCTGTCCCTGCACCAGCCGGAACGAGACCTTGGCGGACGCTTCCGCCGGAATCACCGTCTTCGAGCCTTCGCCGGTGTAGCCGCCGACAATGCCGTTGATGTCGCAGGCCGGCCGCGACGACACCTGCTCGATCAGGAGCCGATCCTTCTCGCCCGCCGGGATGGCAAGACCGACCGGTTTGAGGAACGTCTCCGGCGTGAGGCCGAGCTTGCTCCATTGCGCGAGGATCTCGGCCGGCAGCTCCTTCACCCCGTCATAGAAGCCCGGGATGGCAATGCGCCCCTGGTCGTCATGCAGCCCGCCAAGAATTCGGGTGAGAACACGGATCGGGTTTTGCGCCCCGCCGCCGTAGATGCCCGAATGCAGGTCACGGTTGGCGGCCTTGATCCGCACCTCCTCGTAGAGCAGCCCGCGCAGCGACGTGGTGATCGCCGGGGTTTGGCGATCCCACATCCCGGTGTCGCAGACCAGCACATAGTCGGCGGCGAGGTCGCGCTTGTGTTCGCTCAGGAACGGCCCGAAATTCTTCGATCCGATCTCTTCCTCACCTTCCAGCAGGATCGTCACGTTCAACGGCACGGCGCCGGTGACGTCCCGCCAGGCCCGGCACGCCTCGACGAAGGTCATGAGCTGGCCCTTGTCGTCCTGGGCGCCACGGGCGACGATGATCTTGCGGCCGTCGGCGTCCTCCGCGATCACCGGATCGAACGGGGGACGGTGCCACAGCTCCAGCGGATCGACGGGCTGCACGTCATAGTGGCCGTAGAACAGCACATGCGGCCCGGCGCCGGTGGGAACGCGAGGCCTGGCCACGATGGCCGGAAGCCCCGCCGTCGGCCGAACCTCGGCGGCAAAGCCGAGCGCGGCAATCTCGTCCGCCAGATGCCGCGCCGCATGTCTGCAATCCTCCGCGAACGCCGCGTCCGCGGAGATCGACTTGATCCGCAACAGCGCGAACAATCGCTCCAGGCTGGCGTCGAGCCCGGCATCGATATGGGCGAGGACGGCTGGCAGATGGTCGGCGTGGGTGGTCGCGGCCTGAGTCATGCGGGGAGCCCTGGTTGACGGCCGCGAACCGGCCGGCTTGCTGGAATTCATCACGGAATCCGCGATCAATTTATCACCGAATGACGCGCACCCGCGACTGTTTGCTGATCATTGCAGCCAACGTTTCCGGCAGATGAGCGTTGCACGGGGCTACCGCCGCAACAGGCCGCCAAGCGCCCCGCGGACGATCGCGCGTCCGATGGATCCGCCGATCGGGCCACCCACGGATTTGCCGAGATCCGCAACCACGCCGCCGACCACCTTGTCGGTGACGGACCGCGTCACGTTGCGGGCGATGAGCTGCCCGGTCGACAGTTTGCCGCGCGGGACCTTGGTGCCGAAGATCGCGCCGACGATGGATCCGATCTGGCCGAGAACACCTCCGCCGCCCCCCGCCGCGCCGGCAGCGCTGCCCGCGACCCGCTTCTGCAGCACCTCGTAGGCCGACTCGCGGTCGATCGCCGTGTCGTATTTGCCCTTGACCGGACTGCCGGCGATGATGGCCTGGCGCTCGGCGACGGTGACCGGGCCGATCCGCGCCGAGGGCGGACGAACCATGACCCGCTCGACCATGGCCGGAGTTCCGTTGCCCTCGAGAAACGAGACCAGCGCCTCGCCCTTCCCCAGTTCGGTGATCACCTGGGCGGTGTTGAGCTTCGGGTTCGGCCGAAACGTCTCGGCCGCCGCCGCCACCGACTTCTGATCTCGCGGCGTGAACGCCCGCAGCGCGTGCTGGACCCGATTGCCGAGCTGGGACAGCACCCGATCGGGAACGTCAATCGGATTTTGCGTCACCAAGAACACGCCGACCCCCTTGGAGCGGACCAGCCGGACCACCTGCTCGATCTTGTCCATCAGCGCCTTCGGGGCGTCGTTGAACAGGAGGTGCGCCTCGTCGAAGAAGAACACCAGCTTCGGCTTCGGCGGATCGCCGACCTCCGGCAGCTGTTCGAACAGCTCGGAAAGCATCCAGAGCAGGAAGGTCGCATAGAGGCGCGGGCTCTGCATCAGCCTGTCGGCGACCAGGATATTGACCATGCCGCGCCCGTCGCTGTCGGTGCGCATGAAATCCTTCAGATCCAGGGCCGGTTCGCCGAAGAACTTGTCGCCCCCCTGGTTTTCGAGCACCAGCAGCTGACGCTGGATCGTCCCGACCGACTGTTTGGAGACATTGCCGTATTGGGTTGTCAGCTGGTCGGCATTTTCGGCGACCAGTGACAGGATCGCGCGCAGGTCTTTCATGTCGAGCAGCAGCAGGCCCTGCTCGTCGGCGACCCGGAACGCGATGTTCAGCACCCCCTCCTGGACGTCGTTGAGGTCCATCATGCGCGAGAGCAGCAGCGGTCCCATTTCCGACACCGTGGCGCGGACCGGATGGCCCTGCTCCCCGAACACGTCCCAGAAGATGGTGGAGAACTGATCCGGCTGAAACGTCAGGCCCATGCCGCGCGCGCGGGCAACGATGGCATCCTTGGCCTCGCCGACCTCGGCGATGCCCGACAGGTCGCCCTTGATGTCGGCCGCGAAGACCGGCACGCCGGCGCGCGCAAACCCCTCGGCCATGACCTGAAGCGACACGGTTTTTCCGGTCCCGGTCGCGCCGGTGACGAGCCCGTGGCGATTGGCAAGGGCCAGCGACAGAAAGCAGGGTTGGTCGCCCTTGCCGACAAAGATGCCATCCGGGGTATCGCCGGTCACCGTTACCATCATCGTGCCTCTGAACCATTCCTGCTCGACGCCGTTGTCAATGGCTCGCTATCGACCAGATGACTGATGCCTCGCGTCGTAACAATGATCAATTCTGTTATCAATCGACCGAACCGGAGCATGGCGCACTGCACCGTCGGAACCTGCGTCAATAACAATTGACGACATTCGGCTGCGAATTGTGCCGCGAGCTGTGCATTGATGCAACACTCGGCGCGCGTTTGACGGAATCGATGCTTGGCCGCGGAGCTTCGCTTGAAATTTGCCGCTCGTGGGCACAAGATCATTTCTACAAAGAAGGGGCCGGCACTTAACCGGTGAAGGCGGGGCAAAAATGGACGAGCTGATTGAGCAGCTGGCTGCCAAGGTCGGCGTCGACAAGGCAGTGGCCGAAAAGGCGGTGGGCATCATTCTCGATTTCCTCCGGACCGAAGGTCCCACCGAGACCGTCCAGGAACTCGTCAACAAGATCCCCGGCGCCGAGGCGACGATCACGGCGAGCGGCGGCTTCAAAGGAGGCTTCCTTGGCGGTGGCCTGATGGCGCTCGGCGGCAAGCTGATGGGTCTTGGGCTTGGAATGGGTGAGATTCAGGGCGTTGCGCGTGAACTTTTCAAGTACGGGCGCGACAGAATTGGTGCGGACAAGATCGACGCGATCATTGCCGGCACATCCAGCCTGAGCCAGTTTGCCTGAAATTCTTCTGCCTGTTTGAGTAGCATGACATATCCCATTGCCAAGATTGACGGTCTAACGGCGAACGCCGCGGTCAGGCTGAAATCTGTCGGAATTCGCACCACCGAAGGCCTGCTCGAGGCCGCTCGCACCGTGAAGGGGCGGAAAGTGCTGGCGGCGAAGACCGGATTGAGCGAGCAGCAGCTGCTGGAGTGGGCCAATGTCGCCGACTGCATGCGCATCAAGGGCATGGGCAAGGCACGCGCCGAGTTGCTGCGTGCCGCCGGCGTGACGACGGTCAGGGAATTCGTGCACCGAAACCCGGAACGGCTGGCGCAGGCGATGAAGGAAGCGAACGAAAAGCGAAAGCTGGTCACCGTGCTGCCTTCCCAGGAATCGGTCAAACGCCTGATCGAGCATGCCCGCAAGCTGCCCCTGAAAATTTCCTACTAGTGCTCTGTTTCCGAAGTTCGTGATCCCTCGCGGCAAATTCTGACACGAACTTCGGAAACAAAAGAGCACTAGCAAATCTATGATTCTAGTACCGCTTTCGATTTGAAGTTCCTGGAAGCGAATTTGCTACTGCCGATTCAGGAACTTCAAATCGGCGGTACTAGTGCTAACAAATATTTGAAGTGTTCTGACTAGTCCAAGGCTCGCCGGGAGAACGTTCCGCCGGGCCGGGAGCCCGGTCGGCTTTTCTGCGCCTTGACTCCGCAGCCCGGACCGCGCAAAGCGACCCGATGTTTCGAGCCTCCAGCCAGTCGCCAACGAGCGCCGGCTCGTGCCAGCGCTACGAGCTGCCGTCGCCGCGCGCGCAGCGCGCCCCGGCGATCATGGGCATCCTCAACGTCACCCCCGATTCCTTTTCGGACGGCGGGCAATTCGGCACGCCGGATCGGGCGCTGGCGCATGCGCGCCGGATGATCGCGGAAGGGGCGGACCTGATCGACATCGGCGCCGAATCGACCCGTCCGTATGCGGGCGCCCAACCGGTGTCGGCGGAGGCGGAACTTGAGCGGCTGAGGCCGGTTCTTCCGGAAGTGGTCAGGCTCGGAATACCGGTCTCGATCGACACCATGAAAGCCGCGGTCGCGGACTGGGCGCTCGCCGAGGGCGCTGCCATGGTCAACGATGTCTGGGGGCTGCAACGCGACCCCGACATGGCGGGTGTGGTCGCCAGGTCCGGCGCCCCCGTGGTGGTGATGCACAATCGCGCGACCGTCGACCCCGCGGTCGATATCGTCGCCGACATGCTCGCGTTCTTTGAACGCAGCCTCGAGATCGCTGCCCAGGCCGGTATCGCCAGGACCAGCGTCGCCCTCGACCCCGGCATCGGCTTCGGGAAAACGCCGCAGCAGAGCATGACGGCGCTGGCGCGCCTTGCGGCGTTGAAGCCATTCGGCTGCGCGATCCTGGTCGGCGCATCGCGCAAGCGGTTCATCGATACGGTGGACCCGTCGCAACCCCATCAACGGCTCGGCGGCTCTATCGCGGCACATCTGCTGGCGGTCCAGAACGGCGCGAACATCATTCGCGCCCATGATGTCGCCGAAACGCGGCAGGCCCTGCGGGTGGCCGCGGCGATCGAGGACAACCGATGACGGATACGATCTTTATTCAGGGTCTGCTGATCCACGCCCGTCACGGCGTCATGGACCACGAGGCCGAAGTCGGCCAGCGCTTCGTGATCGATCTCGAGCTGTCGACCGACCTTTCGGAATCGTCCCGCACCGACAGGCTGGCGCATACGGTGTCATATGCGGAGGTGGTGAATGCCGCCACGGCCGCCTTCGCCGACCAGAACTATCGGCTGCTGGAACGCGCGGCCGGCGCCGTCGCCGATTCCATCCTGGGATCGTTCCCCCGTGTCCGCTCGGTCAAGGTTACGGTGCACAAGCCGCACGCCCCCATCGCGGCGATCTTTCACGACGTCGGCGTGATCATCACGCGGACCCGCCCGGCGACGCCTCCCGGATGACAGCCATGGCTGACGCGCTGATCGCGTTGGGAGGCAATGTCGGCGATGTCCGCCTGACATTCGCGCGCGCCATTCCGATGATTTGCAGCCGGGCGCGGGCGACGCTTCGCGCCCGCTCCTCGGACTACCGCACCCCGCCGTGGGGGGAGCCGGATCAGCCGCCGTATATCAATGCCTGCATCGCCATCGAAACGCCGCTGACCGCGCGCGATCTGCTGTCCGCCCTCCATGCGGTTGAGGCGGCGTTCGGCCGCGACCGCGCAACCGAGCAGCGCTGGGGCCCGCGCCCCCTCGACCTCGACATCCTGGGCTACGGCGAGGCGCAGATCGACGAGCCGGGATTGACGATCCCCCACCCCCGGCTGTTCGAACGGGCGTTCGTGCTGGTGCCGCTCGCCGAAATCGCCGCGGACCGAGCCATCGGCGGGCGAACGCCCCGGGAAGCGTTGGCGGGGCTCGATACGACGGGGATCATCAAACTGCCCGACCCCGTCCAGCACTCACGAACTTCGGAAACAGAGCACTAGAACACCGTGCGCGCGACCAACGAACCATTGGCAGCGCCGGCCCGGCGTGGCAGTTTCCGGCACACCACCACCCCCGGCCGGAGCTGAACGCCTGAATGCCCTCCCCCACCGATGATCTGCCGCTCGCGCGGGAATTTCCCGCAGCAACCCACGACGATTGGAAGAAGCTGGTCGACGGGGTTCTCAAGGGAGCGCCGTTTGAACGGCTGGTGAGCCACAGTTACGACGGCCTGCGCATCGAGCCGGTCTATCCCCGATCCAGGACGGCCGCTGTCGTCGCCGGCCGCGACGCCGCAGTGCCATGGCGGGTCACGCAGCGCATCGACCATCCCGATGCCGCAGCGGCCAACGCGCAAGCTCTCGAGGATCTCGAAAACGGCGCGACCGGACTGGCGCTGGTCTTCGCCGGCGCGCCGGGCGCGCATGGCTTCGGGCTCGAACCGTCCGAAGCAGCGTTGATACGGGTCCTGGAAGGCATCCATCTCGACGCCGGCATCGACATCGAGATCCAGGCCGGCCCGCACTCGCCGGCCATGTCCGCACGATTGGCGAAATTGCTCGCCGGCCGCGCGATCGACCCGCGGCGCGTCAATGTGCGCCTTGCCGCGGACCCGGTCGGTGCCGCGGCGGAGCGGGGCGGCAGCGACGTTTCCGGACCGG
>JBKQQE010000594.1:0-21789 GCA_052326245.1 Xanthobacteraceae bacterium
GCCGCCCGAACCCTCGACACACTCGAACTAGCCGCCGCCAAGGCGTTACGACACTTCAAGCCCGACGAATGCGAAAACTTCTTCGCTCACGCCGGATATCGCTCGGATTAAGAGGAATCTGCTCTAGTGCCCCGTTTCCGATGTTCGTGATCCCTTGCGGCAACTTCTGGCACGAACATCGGAAACAAAGGGTCAATAGCTGGTCTATGATTTTAGTGCCACTTTCGATTTGAAGTTCCTGAGCCGAGTTTGCGGCACATGTGGCAGGAACTTCGAATCGGCGGCACTAAGAGACCGCGAGCGCGCGACCGATCGCGGTCTTGACGCGGGTGTCCGTTGGATCGATTGCCGAAGCGAATACGTCGGCAACATGGCCTTGCCGGCCGATCAGATATTTGTGGAAGTTCCACGCCGGAAGGTCGTTCGGACGCTCCGTGGCCGCCCATTTGTAGAATGGGTGGGCGTCGGGGCCGCGCACCACGGTCTTGGCAGTGATCGGAAAGCTCACCCCGTATTGCTGCCGGGCGGTCTGTTCGATATCCGCGGTCTCGCCGGGCTCCTGTCCGCCGAAATCATTCGACGGAACCGCGACAATCATCAACCCGGCCTGCCGGAATTCGCTCCACAGCTCTTGCAGCGCGGCATATTGCGGCGTGTAGCCGCACATGGAGGCCGTATTGACGATCAGGAGGGGCCGGCCCGCGTAGTCGGCAAGCCTGATCTCGCCGCCATCGAGCGCCTTGAATGCGAATGCGAAGGCGGTCACCCGGCTCATCGCCGCAACTTGCGCATGCGCTGCGCGGGTCGATCGGGCTGCCGCGGCGGCTCCGAGCGCCAACGTGATGATTGCGCGTCGATTGAGTTGCATCCCCTTGCTCGCGCCCGCCGATGACGTGGGGGTAGTCTACACGCGCCGGCCCCGGCGCGCAGATCACCAGCGCGTGACTCGGCAAATACCCGCATTCCGCGTCGCTCCGCGACCGCGGTCTTCGCGCCAGGCTTGGTCGGCGTCAGCGCAGCGGAATGATGAAGTCGGTGCCGAGCCCGGTTTCGCCGCCCAGCCCGTGATCGGAGACGATGATGGATCCGCCGGGGGTAAGAGCCGCTGCAATCTTGGCGACGGCGTCGTCGGGGATTTTCAGCCGATCCAGAATGTCGGCGGCGGCGGGAGGCGCCGACGGTTCGCTCTCGGCGGCCGCCATGGGCCGCTTGTGCCGAGACCGCGGATCATCGACGGCATCGTGGCGCTTGGGCAGTTGCGGGAGTGAGACGACCGACCAGTGATAGCTCGCTGGGTCGCTCGCGTCGGCGCGGGCCGTAAAGACATGCGTGCCGAGCGGTTGGTCGCTGCGTGCGATCGTGACGGGCACGTCGAACCAGGGTTCGAAGTTCTGCCGGACATAGAGCCGGGCTTCCTTGCGGCTGATCAGCACGGCGATGTGTCCGCTGCGCTTGACTGCGGCAGGCGCTGGCTCGCTCGGCGCCGTCGCCACATCCCTTTGCGGGGGACCGGCTGCCGCCATGTCGGCCGGTGCGTTCGTCTTCGGCATCACCTCGCGCGGGCCTTCCGCAGTCCGGCTCTGGTCCTTGGCGGGTGGCGCCGTGTCCTTGTCGGGTGAAGCCCCCTGAGCCGTCGCCTCGGCTCTGTCGGGAACTGCGGGGTGGGCCGGCGCATTGGCGCCCCCGGGATGAGCGGGCGCCTCGGAGGGTGAAATTGCGGCGGTTTCGCCAGGTGCAGTCTCGGCGCGGTGGTCCGGCGAAGCCGGGATCGCTGCGGTCGGCTTCGGCTCCGACGACGCGCCCCGGTCCGGGACCGCTGCGCCGGCGGCGATGGCTGAATCGATGGCCGTATCCGAGCGCGAGGATGAAGTTGCCGGCAGGTCCGCTGTGGCATCAGCCAGCCGCACGCGGTCAGAGATGGATGGCCGCAGCGGCGCCTGTTCCAGCGGCAAGTTCTGTCGCTCGGCTTGCGGGCCGTTCGGGTCCGACGCCGGCGCCGCGGCGACATCTACCTTCTCGGCTTTGGCGGCGCCGGCGATGGGCG
Organism: Xanthobacteraceae bacterium; assembly: GCA_052326245.1. GTDB lineage: Bacteria > Pseudomonadota > Alphaproteobacteria > Rhizobiales > Xanthobacteraceae > Bradyrhizobium_A. The sequence continues at coordinate 2,045 of JBKQQE010000594.1, forward strand.
TCTCAGGCGCGGGCGGCGCCGTCGGGCGGGCCGGCGCGGCATGGGTCATCAGCGCCGGGTGCGAAATTTCCGCCGGCGCGATATCTCCCGGTGCGACGATGACGCGGGCGCCGAGCTTGCTCCAGCCCCACAACTTGATGGCGAATGCCATCGGCATGCGGATGCAGCCATGTGACGCCGGATGCCCCGGGAGCACGCCTGCATGCATGGCAACCCCGGACCACGTAATCCGCTGCATATAGGGCATCGGCGCGCCGCTATAGATGTTCGAGTGGTGCAGTCTGCTCTTCTGAATGACGCTGAAGACCCCCATCGGGGTCGGGTGACCGGGCATGCCCGTCGAGACCGGGGATTCCGCGAACAATCCGTTGGCATCATAGATGCGCAGATGCTGCTTCTCGATCGAAATGGCAATGATCAGCGGGCCGTGCGGCTTGGCATCTGCTTGCGGCGCATTCGCCAGTTTCGAATGGCCGGCCGGCGCACTGCGGCCGAGCCGCCGGCTCAAGACCGCGCGCCGCGACGGTGTTGCGACCTGCTTGTGGACGGCTGGCGGCGTGGGCGCCGGTTCGGGCCGTTCGACCGCCTGGTCCGGCCACATCGTCGCGCGTGCCAGGCCAGGATTGCCGATCAGCGGAACCGCGACGCCGATCGCGATCACCGCCGTCTTCATGCGCCGAAGCGTCGCGGCAGGCCCGCCCGCCGCGATCGTCTCAGTCCAGTTGCAACTCACGCTCTGACCCCCAGCCATGATCGATAAGTGTCGCAGGACGAGAACAAGTTCACCAGAAGGCTTGCTTTCCGGTCGGCCGATTCTGGTGCACAAATTCAACAAAAAACTCCTGACAGGCGATTAACAGTCCGGATTGGCGCGGCCCGCGTGCCTTCCCTTGCCGGCGGGGAATGCCTAAATGAACGCCAGCCGCTGGGCTTGCCGGAGCATGCCTGGCGGTGATTTGCAGGGCGTGGTGCCGCCGAGGGTTGCCGGATCCGCCGTTCTGGGCCAGGAGTGAAGATTGATGCCAATATGTCGCAAACGCAGTGTCGATGCGGAGAAACCGGGGCGTCGGATGGGCTTGCGCCATCGGCTGTCCTGGCCGCTGGGCCTGGTTCTTCTCGGCGGGATGTTGATCGCCTCCGCCCCAGCCCGATCCGCCGACGAACCCGATCTGATCTTCCGCCGGTCGACAGTCTTCAAACTGCTGAGCCCGAACGACAAGCTTGCAACCTACGGCATCGACGATCCGGAAGTGGAGGGGGTTGCCTGCCATTTCACCGTGCCCGAAAAGGGCGGGATCAAGGGCTGGCTCGGGCTTGCCGAGGAAGTATCGGATATCTCGTTGGCGTGCCGGCAAGTCGGACCGATCCGGTTCAAGGCGAAGCTGCAGCAGGGCGATGACATGTTCCGCCAGCGCCGCTCGATGTTCTTCAAGAAGATGCAGATCGTGCGAGGCTGCGACGGCAAACGCAACGTTCTGGTCTACATGGTCTATTCGGACAAGCTGATCGAGGGTTCGCCGAAGAACTCGACGTCGACGGTGCCGATCATGCCATGGGGCGGCGCAGACACGATTCAGAAATGCTCCGACTTCATCTCCGAATGATCCGGAAGCGCAGGCGAAGCGCGAGGCCCTGCCTGCCGCGCGCTATCGCTTGACGCAGACGCGGGAGCGGACAATTCCCTGCGGGGTGAGTTGCGCGGCTGTGACTTGCTTGACCTGTCCAGCCGGGCAGGTGCCGTCGTCGACGCGTACCCTCTGGCCGAGCCGCATCTGGCCTTCGGCCGGCTCGCGCTGAATTGCCACCGTCGCCGAGGCGCAGCGTGGAGACAGCGCCACGTGGACAGAAAGCACGACCGCGACGGCGAGGGCCATATGATACGGTTTCATGGCATCTGCTCCTGCTGCGTCGTGGACCAGTCCGAAGTTCAGAGGGCCGCGAAGCATCACGAAGTTCGGAAACAGGGCACTAGCCTGATTCGCGTCGACGTCGTCCATCACCATCGTGTGTCTCCGCGACGCGAAGAGGAATGTGACCGGCGTGCGGCATGGAACCGCCGGGGCTGGCGCGTCACGCCGCTCGAAAGCCGGTGGACAATGGCGGGCGATGCGATAAGGGTTGGCCGCATCAAACAGCGGGAATGTCGCGATGCGCATTTTGATCATCGGCGCCGGCGCGGTGGGCGGTTATTTCGGGGCGCGGCTGGCCGAGGCAGGGCGCGATGTCACCTTTCTGGTTCGGCCCGCCCGCGCGGCGCAACTGAAACAGGGGCTGGTCGTGAAGAGTCCGGCCGGCGACCTCACGCTGACCGCGCCGAAATTCGTGACGTCCGATCAACTGGCTGCGCCGTTCGGGCTTATCCTTCTCAGCTGCAAGGCCTATGACCTCGATGACGCCATTGCGTCTTTCGCCGCGGCTGTCGGTCCCGGGACCAGCATTCTGCCGCTGCTCAATGGCATGGCCCATATCGACGCGCTGAACGCGCGGTTTGGCGCCTCGCGGGTGCTCGGCGGCCAATGCGTGATTTCCGCCACCATGGACCGCGCCGGGCACATCCTTCACTTCAACGACATGCACAGCATGAGCTTTGGCGAGCAGGGCGGGGGCCGATCCGAGCGCGTGACACGGATCGCCGAAGCCTTGTCGGGCGCGAAGTTCGGGGCGCAGCCGAGCGAGTCGATCCTGTTGGATATGTGGGAAAAATGGGTGTTCATCGCCACCGCGGCCGGCATGACCTGCCTGATGCGCGCCGCGATCGGCGATATCGTGGCAGCGGGGGCGACCTCATTGCCGTTGACGCTGCTGAGCGACTGCGCGGCGATCGCGGCCGCCAATGGCTTTGCGCCGCGCGCCGCGGCGCTCGAGCGTTGTCGCGCGATGCTCTCCACTGCCGGCTCTCCGCTGATGGCGTCGATGCTGCGCGACATCGAACGCGGCGCGCGGATCGAGGCCGATCACATTGTCGGCGATCTGATCCGCCGCGGCGGCGGTACGGTCGGCCCGCAGGCGTTGCTGCGCATCGCCTATGCTCATCTCAAAGCCTATGAGGCGCGTCGGCTGCGTGATCCGGGCGCCGGATCTCCAGCGTAGCGGTCACCGCGGCCGTCGCGTCCGTGATCGCGGCCGTTGGCAATTTCCAAAACGCAGAACACTGCTTCCGACCGGCCGTATCCAGCGCTCGCTCGCCCTCGAAGGCTATCTGATACCTCTCAGGTCCCTTTTGGGAGCCGCGGCGGCCTGAGGCGATCTGTCGTGACCGAGCTTCGCATGGCAATTGCAGTTAAGAAACTCCTTACATCTTTTGGATAGTTTCTAAGTAGTAACCCCAGCTTGACCGGCTTTCCCGAGGATTCCCATGAAATGGCTGAATAACCTGCCCATCGGCGCCAAGGTCGGCGTGCTCGTCGCGATTGCCCTGCTGGGGCTTTGCGCTGCCGGTCTCGAAGCAGCCCGCCTGATGAGTAGCGAAATTCTGCAATCGCGGATCGACCAGACCCACGCCATTGTCGATATCGGGCGATCGCTCGCGACCGGGCTGCAGGCCCAGGTCGACGCCGGCCAGCTCACCAAGGAAGCCGCGATCCAGGAGTTCTCGAAGCGTGCGCAATCCCTAAAATACGACAACGGCTCGGGCTACGTCTTTGCCTACACCATGGACGGCTTGACCATCTCGTCCCCGGACCCGAAACAGATCGGAACCAATCGGCTGGACGTGCAGGCCAACGGCCGCGCGCTGACCCGTGAGTTGCGCGACGGCATCGCCGCGAAGGGCGAGGTGACGCTGCGCTACGAATACAACAAGCCGGGCGAGAAGGAACTGGTTCGGAAATTGTCCTATGCGGTGGCGGTGCCGGGCTGGAACATGTTTGTCGGCACCGGTGCCTATCTCGACGATCTCGACGCCAAACTGTCGCCGATCGTCTGGTCGCTCGGCATTGCCCTGTTGGCGATCGCGGTGGTGACCGGGCTCGGGGCCTGGTTCGTGGCGCGCAGCATCAGTCTGCCGCTGACGCACCTTGGCGACAGCATGCGCAAGCTGGCCGAGGGCGATCTGGACGCGCCGGTTCAAGGCGCCGGCCGCCGCGACGAAATCGGCAAGATGGCCGATGCCGTGCAGGTGTTCAAGGACAACGCCATCCGAATTCATGCCATGGAGCAGAAGGAGGCGGACGCCAAGGCGCAGACCGCAGCCGAACGGCGCGCGACGATGATCGCGCTCGCCGACGGCTTCGAAAACAGCGTCAATGGCGTGGTTCGCGCGGTCGCGACATCTGCGGCCGACATGCAGGCGACCGCGGAACGCATGACGTCGACGGCGGGGGACGCCAGCCAGCGCGCCGCAACCGTCTCGTCGGTCTCGGAAAAGGCTCTCGGCAACGTGCAGACGGTCGCCGCCGCCGCCGAGGAGCTCTCCGCGTCGGTCACCGAGATTTCGCGCCAGGTGGCGCAGTCCAATGAAATCGCGCGCCGCGCCGTCGATGAAGCGCAGCAGACCAATTCGACCGTGCAGCTGCTGTCGGGTGGCGCGGAAAAAATCGGCGCCGTGGTGCAACTGATCCAGACGATTGCCGAACAGACCAACCTGCTGGCGCTCAACGCCACGATCGAGGCGGCGCGCGCCGGCGAGGCCGGCCGCGGCTTTGCGGTCGTGGCGTCGGAGGTCAAGGCGCTCGCGACCCAGACCGCGAAGGCGACGGAGGAGATTTCGGCGCAGGTCACCAACATGCAGTCGACGACCGGCGCCGCGGTGGCGGCGATCCAGGGCATCGCCGGCACCATCGGCAAGATGAGCGAAATCGCCGTGACGATCTCGTCGGCGGTGGAAGAGCAGGGTGCCGCGACCCGCGAAATCGCTCGCAACATCCAGTCCGCCGCGGAAGGCTCGAGCGACATCACCAACCATATCGGCGGCGTCAGCGCCGCGGCGTCGGCGACGGGCGATGCGGCGACGCAGGTTCTCGACGGCGCCCGTGAGCTGGATCATCAGGCCGGCATGCTGCGCACTGCCGTCGACCAGTTCCTGTCCCAGGTGCGCGCGGCCTGAGCCGAGGCCGGGCGCATTGATGCGCCGTCGCGACGCTTGGCCGCATCTCCCGCGACGGAGCCTTCACGCGCGGGTGTCGGGGCCTCGCTCGGCCCCGATCACAGCAGGCCGGCGAGGCGACCGCGGATCAAGCGGTCCGCCTCGACCATGATGCGGTCGATCAGTTCCTTGACGGTCGGGATGTCGTGGATCAGGCCGACCACCATGCCGCAGCTCCACGCCCCGCCGTCGACGTCGCCCTCGATCATCACCTTGGGATAGACACCTGCGACTTCCTCGATGATGTCTTCGATCTTCAGGCTGGCGCCCTTCTCGCGCTCGATCTCGATCAGGTGATCAACAGCCTTGTTCTTGAGCACGCGTTCGGTGTTGCGCAGCGCCCGCATGATGAGGCGGGTGTCGAGTTCGCTGGCGGCGACGATCGCCTGCTTCACCCGGTCATGAACCGGCGCTTCCTTGGTCGCGATGAACCGCGTACCCATGTTCATGCCCTCGGCACCCATCGCCAGCGCCGCGACCAGGCTGCGGGCGTCCGCCATGCCGCCCGATGCGACGAACGGGATCTTGAGTTCTTCGGCGGCGCGCGGCAGCAGGATCATGTTGGGAACGTCGTCTTCGCCGGGGTGGCCGCCGCATTCGAAGCCGTCGACGCTGACCGCGTCGCAGCCGATGCTCTCGGCCTTCAGCGAATGGCGGACCGAGGTGCATTTGTGAATCACCTTGATTCCCGCCGCTTTCAGCGCGGGCATGTATTGCTCCGGGCTGCGGCCGGCGGTCTCGACGGCCTTGACGCCGCCCTCCCTGATGGCGGCGATGTATTCCGGATACGGCGGCGAGGTGAACGCCGGCAGGAAGGTCAGGTTGACGCCGAACGGCTGGTCCGTCATGTCGCGGCAACGGGCAATTTCCTTGGCCAGCAGCTCCGGCGTTTTCTGTGTCAGCCCGGTGATGATGCCGAGCCCGCCGGCGTTGGACACCGCCGCCGCCAGCTCGGCGAAGCCGACATAGTGCATGCCGCCCTGAATGATCGGGTGCCGGATGCCGAACAGCTCGGTGATACGGGTCTTCATGAAATCTCTCCCTGGTGGTTGTTGCTGACGGCCTGCGGCCGCCGAAGGTCGGTTCCGGTCATTGGCGTCCGAGGGGATGGATGTTCCGCATCCGTCATGCCGCTACGATGGCTGGCAGATCGGACAGTGCCCGGATCCGGTGATCCGGGGTGAAGCCCAGCTCGTCGAGTTGGGTTCGCAGGACATTGAACAGGGTCAAGGGAGCAATGCGATCGTGCTGCGCGAGATCGCGCGCCAGCATCGCTTCCGGCACACGTTCGATCCACGCCACGTTGAGACCGAACGACTTGGCGCCGCAGACGTCGAACGGGTTCGAGGAGACGAACAGCACCTCGGCGGGCGGCGTGCCGAGCACCCGTTCGATCAGCGTGTAGGCCAGCGGGCTGGGCTTGAAAACTTTCCGTGCATCGACGCTGATGGTGGCGTCGAGCATCGCGTCGAGGCCGCTTGCGCGGACCAGCGCCTTCAGCATCGCCGGACTGCCGTTCGAGAGAATCGCGCGCTGAACGCCGCCGAGCGCCGCAAGCGATGCCTTTGCGTCGGGATAGGGGTCGAGACGCAAATACCTGTCCATCAGGCGGTCGATCACCATCGGCTCACGCGGCAGATCGAGGCTGCGCAGCGTGAAAACGAGCGATTCGCGGGTCACCACCGCAAAATCCTCGTAGCGCTCCATCAGCGAGCGCAACCAGGTGTATTCGAGCTGTTTCAGCCGCCAGATCTGGGTGATAATCCCGCCATAGCCGGGAAAGCTCTGTTCGGTCACGTCGGCGACCGACTGGACATCGTAGAGAGTGCCGTAGGCGTCGAACACGACAGCTTTGATGGTCACGGCGGCTCTCGCGGCTCCAAACGAACGGTGATCGCCGCCATCTGAGCCCATTCCGCCGGATTGTTCAATCGGCGTGATGGCAAGGCACGGTCGGACGGCGGATTTCCGACAGCGACTTAACGCAAGAACAGCGCAAGAATCCGGACCATGGAGTCGGCCTGAGCCTGAAAACGGGAAGGGTGAGCAATGTTGATGACGCCAGAACATGAGGCCGCCCGCCACACCTTGCAGGCCTTTATCGCCAACGAGATCAACCCCCATGTCGACGCATGGGAGGCGGCCGGGATTTTCCCTGCCCACGAGGTTTTCAAGAAGCTCGGCGATCTTGGCTTCCTGGGCCTGAACAAACCGGTCGAATTCGGCGGCCAGGGCCTCGACTACAGCTACGCCGTGATGATGGCGGAGGAGCTTGGGGCCATTCGCTGCGGCGGCGTGCCGATGGCAATCGGGGTGCAGACCGACATGGCGACCCCGGCACTGGCCCGCTTCGGGTCGGATCCATTGCGCCGGGAATTCCTGGCGCCGGCGATCGCGGGCGACGCGGTCGCGTGCATCGGCGTATCCGAGCCGGGCGCCGGATCCGACGTGGCGTCGATCAAGACCACGGCGCGGTCCGACGGCGACGACTATGTGATCAACGGCGGCAAGCTGTGGATCACCAACGGCACCCAGGCGGACTGGATCTGCCTTCTCGCCAACACCGGCGAGGGTCCCGTCCATCGCAACAAGTCCCTGATTTGCGTTCCCATGAAGACGAAGGGGGTCGAGGTTGCCCGCAAGCTCGACAAGCTGGGCATGCGTTCCTCGGATACCGCGCAGATCTTCTTCGACAACGTCCGCGTGCCGAAGCGCAACCGGATCGGCGAGGAGGGACACGGCTTTACCTACCAGATGGTGCAATTCCAGGAAGAGCGGCTCTGGGGCGCGGCGTCGTGCCTCAAGGCCAGCGAACTCATCATCGAGGAGACGATCGAGTACACCCGCAACCGCAAGGCCTTCGGTAAGAGCATCCTGGACAACCAGGCCGTGCATTTCAAACTGGCGGAGCTATTGACCGAAGTCGAACTGCTGCGGGCGCTGATCTATCGCGCGGCCGAGGCGCTGATCGCCGGCGAGGATGTCACCCGGCTCGCCACCATGGCGAAGCTGAAGGGCGGCCGGCTTGGCCGCCAGGTAACCGACAGCTGCCTGCAATATTGGGGCGGCATGGGCTTCATGAACGAGACCCCGGTCAGCCGCGCCTATCGTGACATGCGGTTGGGGTCGATCGGCGGCGGTGCCGACGAAGTCATGTTGATGGTGCTTTGCAAAATCATGGGAACCTTGCCCGGAACGGGGCAAAAGCCATAGCCGACGTGATGGCTGGCGGCGTGCCCGATTCCATGTCGGCCGTTAACGGATGGTCACAATTGAGGCGTTGGCGTCGTTCCGCGGCGCGATGACATCCTGTTCGATTGCTGTATGCTCACCCGGCCCCCGCAGAGGGGCGGCGGTGCCCTGTGCCTGTCGCGGTCAAGCGCAGGAAAATGGTGCCAAGCGAGGAACTTGTTCCGGGGAGCAACCATGAAGGGTGAGCGCCGTCAGTCCGGCCATCTGATGCTGATCAGTCCGCAGCGCGTATTCTATGCCGGGCTGCTCGGTCGACCGCGCGGCCGGACGTCCGGTGGCTTCCACGTCTATTGCGCCGTCGAGGGCTGTCTGACGGTCACGCGCGAGGGCCGGTCCGATCGCGCCACCACGGTGGCGGTGGTGCCCCCCTACGTTCCCCACACCGTCGAGAGCGAGCACCCGACGGTCATTTGCGTCATCGTCGAGCCGGAGACCGTGCAGCCCGGCGACCTCGAGGCCTTGGCCAGCCGGCTCGCCGGTGACGAAGCGTGCGTCGTCCAGGATCGCATCCGATGCGTTTACGACGGCATCCGCGCCGGCACGGTATGTCCAGCCGCGATGACGACAGCCGAATTCGACCGCACCATTTTCGGGGCGGCGCTGCCGCCGCGCCGGCTCGACCCCCGGGTGGCGGCCGCGGTCGCCCGTTTGGTCGAAAATCCCGAGCGCTCGCTGACGGCTGCGGACTGCGCCCGCGGCGCCGGCCTGTCGCAATCGCGGTTTCTGCACCTGTTCAAGGACGAGACCGGGGTGTCCTTCCGCGCATTCCGCGCCTGGAAGCGGGCGCGGCACCTGTTGAACTTCGTCAACGAGGACCTCAACTTCGCCCATCTCGCCCAGGATATCGGCTATCCGGATTCCACGCATTTCTCCCACTCGATCCGGCGCTTCTATGGACTGAAACCGCGCGCCATCTTCACCGGCTCGCGCGACCTCGCGATCTATCGCAGCGAAACGCGCAAGGAGCGGCAGCCGCGCGTGGTCGGCGCCTGAGCGCGGTCCGGTCTCGTGGAGTGGATTTGACATTCGCTTCATTGGACCACTAGCGGGTAAACGCAAGAATGACCGGCAAGGGCATGACCATGCTTGCGAAGTCGCAGCAACCGTGCCGTTTCGCCGTCCCCGGCGAACCCGCGCCGTGGACCGGAGCCCGTGAAGCAACATGACTGACAAGGCCGTCATCACCTGCGCGCTCAACGGCGTGCTGACCGACCCCAAACAGCATCACGTTCCGGTGACGCCGGAAGAAATGGCGCGCGAGGCGAAGGCCGCCTTTGACGCCGGCGCCAGCGTCATGCACGTGCACCTGCGCCAGCAGGCGCCGGGCAAGGGGCACCTGCCGTCGTGGGACGTCGCGGTCTCGCGCGAGATTCAGCAGGCCATCCGGGAGGCCTGTCCTGGCGTCATCATCAACCATACCACCGGCGTGGTCGGTCCCGATTATGCCGGGGCGCTGGCCTGCGTGCGCGAGACGCGGCCGGAAATGGCGGCCTGCAACGCCGGCTCGCTCAACTACCTCAAGGTCAAGGCCGACGGCACCTGGGCCTGGCCGCCGCACGTGTTCGACAATCCCCCGGCGAAGATCCAGGACTATCTGAACGCCATGAAGGACGTCGACGCGCTGCCGGAATTCGAGTGTTTCGATGTCGGCATCGTCCGCAGCGTCGCCATGTACCGCCAGACCGGGATGTATGACGGTCCGCTCGAATACAATTTCGTCATGGGCGTTGCGTCGGGCTTGCCGGCCGACCCGGAACTGTTGCCGATCCTGCTGAAGCTCAAGGTGCCCGAGGCGAACTGGCAGGTCACGGCGATCGGCCGCGCCGAGATCTGGCCGTTGCACCGCCGCTGCGCCGAGCTTGGCGGTCACCTGCGCACGGGTCTCGAAGACACCTTCTACCGGCCCGACGGCAGCAAGGTGACGTCGAACGGCCAGCTGATCGAGACCATGGCCGCGACGGCGCGCCAGGCGGGCCGCGAGATTGCCTCTCCGGCCGAGGCGCGGCGGATCTTCAAGCTCGCGCACTGATCAGACAAGACGGTGGCGGCAGCATGTGCGCCATATCAGGAGGGCGCGATGAGTGATCTTGCGGCAACGGGCGGCGTTCCGGGCCCTGGACGTATCGGGCGGGTGGCGATCGGCGACATTCTGCGCCGCGCGGCCCGCCGTTTCCCGGATCGCGTTGCGTTGACCGACGGCGAACGCAAGGTGACGTTTACCGAGCTCGATCGCGACGCCAACCGGTTCGCCAACTACCTGCTCTCCCGCGGCCTGAAATCCGGCGAGAAGATCGCGACGATCTGCAACAACTCGGTGGAGTTCGTCAAAGCGCTGTTCGGCATCCATCGCGCAGGGCTGGTCTGGGTTCCGATCAACACCATGCTTGGACCGGCGGACGCCGACTACATTCTCGACCATGCCGAAGTGCGTTTCGCCGTGATCGACGACAGCCTCAACGCCCAGCCGGACCGGCGGGCGGCGCTGGCGCGTCGCGGCCTCGATCTGGTCGCCATCGACCTGACGGGAACGGCGGCGGCGCAGGGGCTCGGCAGCTTCACGCAGCTCATCGCCGGGCACTCCGACGTCGAGCCCGAGGTCGAGTTCGACGAGCGCGATCTCGCCATGATCATCTACACCAGCGGCACCACTTCGCGTCCCAAGGGCGCGATGCATTGTCACCTCGCGGTGGTCATGGCGGTGATGAGCAATGCGGTGGAAATGAGCCTCTCCCGCGACGACGGCATCACCGGACAGTTTCCGCTGTTCCACTGCGCCGGCCATGTCCTGCTGCTCAGCTATCTCTCGGTCGGCGGCAAGATGGCGCTGATGCGTGGGTTCGATCCCGTCGTCGCCATGCAGGCGATCGCGCGCGACCGCCTCACGGTGTTTGTCGGGCTGTCGATGATGTACCAGGCGATCCTCGATCATCCGCGCCGTAAGGAATTCGACCTGTCGAGCCTGCGCACCTGCATGTACACCATGGCTCCGATGGGGCGCCCGCTGCTGGAGCGCGCCATCGCCGAGCTGTGCCCCAATTTCGTGCTCTCGAGCGGCCAGACCGAGATGTATCCGGCGACGACCATGTCACGGCCGGAGCGGCAGCTCGAGCGCTTCGGCAACTACTGGGGCGAATCGCTGATCGTCAACGAGACCGCGATCATGGACGACGAGGGCCACCTGCTGCCGCGCGGCGAGATCGGCGAGCTGGTCCACCGCGGCCCCAACGTAATGCTCGGCTACTACAAGGATCCGCAGGCGACCGCCGCCGCGCGAAAATTCGGCTGGCACCATACCGGCGACCTCGCGCTGATCGACGCGCACGGCGAGGTGCTGTTCGTCGACCGCAAGAAGGACATGATCAAGTCGGGCGGCGAAAACGTCGCCTCCGTCAAGATCGAGGAAACGCTGCTGGCGCATCCCGCCGTGCAAAATGCCGCCGTGGTCGGTCTGCCGCATCCGCAATGGGGCGAAGCGGTGTCCGCCTTCGTCAAGCTGAAGCCGGGTGCGCGGGCCGAGGAGGCCGAGCTGCTGGCGTTTTGCCGCGACCACCTCGGCGGCTTCCAGGTGCCGAAGCTGCTGCGCATCGTCGACGAGATGCCGATGACCGCGACCGGCAAGCTGCGCAAGGTCGAACTGCGTCAGCAGTTCGTCAATCAATTCACTGCCTGACCCCTCTGTTCGAAGGACTTCTGGCCTTGGCCGCGATCGAAACCGCCCTAGCGACATCCGCCGACAGTTTCAAAGCCAATCGCAGCGGCATGCTGGCGCTGATCGAGCGCATTCGGACGCTCGAGGAGCGGGCAAGGACGGCCTCGGCCGCGGCCAAGGAGCGGTTTCATTCCCGCGGCCAGCTGTTGCCGCGCGAACGGGTGGCGTTGCTGCTCGATCCCGATACGCCCTACATCGAGCTGTCGACGCTGGCGGGTTACCGCCTCGACACCCCCGATCCCGACAAGAGCATTCCGGGCTGCGGCCTGATCGCCGGCATCGGCGTGGTATCCGGCGTCCGATGCATGATCAGCGCCAGCGATTCCGGCATCGACGCCGGCGCGCTGCAGCCCAAGGGGCTCGACAAGAAGCTGCGGATCCAGGAGATCGCGCTGGAAAACCGGCTGCCGTTCATCCAGCTGGTGGAAAGTGCCGGCGCCAATCTGATGCGCTACCACGTCGAGGACTTCGTCCGCGGCGGCAGCCTGTTCCGCAATCTGGCCCGGCTGTCCGCGGCCGGCCTGCCGGTGGTGACCGTGACCCACGGCTCCTCGACCGCTGGCGGCGCCTATCAGACCGGGCTGTCCGACTACATCGTCATGGTGCGCGGCCGTACGCGGGCGTTTCTCGCAGGGCCGCCGCTGCTGAAGGCCGCGACCGGCGAGATCGCCACCGAGGAAGAGCTCGGCGGCGCGGAGATGCATACCAGCATTTCCGGGCTCGGCGACTACCTTGCCGAGGACGACCGCGACGCGCTGCGGATCGCGCGCGATATCGTCGCCGGGCTGAACTGGGACAGCGCGGCGGCGGACGCCGCGCCGGCTGCCGCCAAGCCGCCGCGCTACGACGCCGAGGAACTGCTTGGCGTGATGCCCATGGACCACAAGCGTCCGGTGGACATGCGCGAGGTGATCGCGCGGATCGTCGACGATTCCGACTTCGTCGAATTCGGCGTCAACTACGGTCCGGCGACGGTGTGCGGGCACGCGGCCATCGAGGGGCTGCCGGTCGGCATCATCACCAACAACGGCCCGCTCGATCCGGCCGGCGCCAACAAGGCGACCCATTTCATCCAGGCCTGCTGCCAGTCGCGCACGCCGCTGCTCTATCTGAACAACACCACGGGGTACATGGTGGGCCGCGCCTATGAGGAGGCCGGCATGATCAAGCACGGCTCGAAGATGATCCAGGCCGTCACCAGCGCCTCCGTGCCGCAGATCACGCTGTATTGCGGGGCGTCGTTCGGCGCCGGCAATTACGGCATGTGCGGGCGCGGATTTTATCCGCGCTTCTGCTTCTCCTGGCCCAACGCCAAGACCGCGGTGATGGGCGGCGAGCAGGCCGCCGAAACCATGGCGATCGTGACCGAGGCGGCGGCGGCGCGCCGCGGCAAGCCGGTCGACCGCGACCAGCTCAATGCCCTGAAGGCCAAGATCACCGCGGTGTTCGACGACCTGATGGACGTGTTCGCCACCAGCGCGCGGGTGCTGGACGACGGCGTGATCGATCCGCGCGACACCCGCGCGGTATTGGCCGAGGTGCTGCGGATCTGTCGCGACGGCGATCGCCGCGCGCCGCAGCCGATGCAGTTCTCGGTGGCGCGGCCATGACCGGCGTTGCGGCACCGCGGCTGACGCCGTTCCAGACCATCCTGATCGCCAACCGCGGCGAGATCGCGCTGCGCGTCATGCGTACCGCGCGGCGGCTCGGCTACCGCGTGGTGGCGGTGTATTCCTCCGCCGACGCCGACGCGCTCCACGTCCGCGAGGCCGATGCGGCGGTGCCGATCGGCGAGGCGCTGCCGGCGCAATCCTACCTGCGGGGCGAGGCGATCATCGCGGCGGCCAAGGCGGCCGGCGCCGACGCCATTCACCCGGGCTATGGCTTCCTGGCCGAGAACGCCACGTTTGCCGAGGCTTGCCGGTCGGCGGGGCTGATCTTCATCGGGCCGTCGCCGCAGGCGATCACGGCCATGGGACACAAGGCCGGCGCCAAGGACATCATGGCGGCGGCGGGCGTGCCCTGCGTGCCGGGCTACCAGGGCGCGGACCAGAGCGACGCGGGGCTGTTGGCCGAGGCGCGCCGGATCGGGTTTCCGGTGATGATCAAGGCCACCGCCGGCGGCGGCGGCCGCGGCATGCGGCTGGTGCGCGATGCCGACAGCTTTGTCGAGCTGGCGCGTAGCGCCCGTTCGGAGGCGCAGAGCGCGTTCGGCGACGGCACCGTGATCCTCGAGCGCGCCATCGTCGATCCGCGCCATATCGAGATCCAGGTGTTCGGCGACCGCTATGGCAACGCCATCCATCTCGGCGAGCGCAATTGCTCGGTGCAGCGGCGCCACCAGAAGGTGATCGAGGAGGCGCCGTCGCCGGCGGTATCGCCCGATCTGCGCCGACGCATGGGCGAGGTCGCGGTCAAGGCCGTCAAGGCGATCGGCTACGAGGGCGCCGGCACGCTGGAATTCCTGCTCGACCCGCAGGGCGAATTCTATTTCATGGAGATGAACACGCGGCTGCAGGTCGAGCATCCGGTCACGGAAGCTATTACCGGCCTCGATCTGGTGGAGTTGCAGTTGCGCATCGCGGCCGGCGAGCCGCTGCCGCTGCGCCAGCAGGACGTGCGGCTCTCGGGCCACGCCATCGAGGTGCGGCTGTGCGCCGAAGACGCCGTGCACGACTTCATGCCGCAGTCGGGCAAGATGCTGCGCTGGGAGATGCCCGCGGGGGTCCGCGTCGATCATGGGCTGCGTTCCGGCGCCGAGATCGCGCCGTTCTACGATTCCATGATCGCCAAGGTGATCGGCCAGGGAGAGACCCGCGACGAGGCGCGGCGGCGGTTGATCCACGCGCTGCGGCACACCGTCGCGTTCGGTGTCACCACCAATCAGGCGTTTCTGGCCGCATGCCTCGCGCATCCGGTGTTTGCCGCGGGCGGGGCCACCACGGGCTTCATCGGCGCGCATCGGGACGAATTGCTGGCGCCGGCGCCGGACGACGGCGCGCCGCCCGCGGCGCTCGCCGCGCTGGTGCTGTTCATCGTCGGCCGCGGCGCCCTGCCGTGGCGGGCGGGACGGGTGCTGACCGCGGCGTTTCCGTTGCCGATGCGCATCGAGATCGCGGGCCAGGCCCATGACGTCGAGATGGTGCGCCGTCGTGATGGCACCTATGTGGCGGGGCTCGACGGCAAGGAATACACCTTCAATATCGACGCGCTCGCCGACGACAGCCTCCGTTTCCGGGTCGCGGCACTGTCGGAAACGCTGATTTTCCAGCGTGACGGCGACCGGCTGTATTTTCTGCACCGCGGTTCGAGCTTCGCCGCCCGGGATCTTACCCACGCCGCGCCGGACCGCGCGGCGACGCAGGGAGGCGACGGCAAGCTGCGCGCGGCCATGACAGGACGCGTGGTTGCGGTCCACGGGCAGGTGGGCGATACCGTCGAAGCCGGCCAGCCGGTGATCACGCTGGAAGCCATGAAGATGGAGCATGTGCATGTCGCCCCGGTCGGCGGCACGCTCACCGCGCTGCACGTGGTCGACGGCGATCAGGTGACCACCGGCCGGATCGTGGCGGAAATCGATCCCAGGGATGCGACCACATGAGCGGGAGTCCGGCTGTTCTGCACCAGAAGAAAGGCGCGGCGTTCTGGATCACCATCAACCGCGCCGACAAGCGCAATGCCTTGAACGGCGAGGTCATCGCCGGGATCGCGAAAGGCTATCGCGACGCCCATGATGATCCGGAGGTCCGGGTGATCGTATTGACCGGGACCGGCGACAAGGCGTTCTGCGCCGGCGCCGACCTGCAGCAGCCGGGCAAGGCCTTCGCGTTCGATTTTTCCAGGCCCAATGGCGACTATGCCGATCTGCTGCGGCTCGCCGCCGACAGCACCAAGCCGAGCATCGCCCGGGTCAACGGCGCCTGCATGGCGGGCGGCATGGGGCTGTTGTGCATGACCGACATGGCGGTCGCATCCGACCAGGCGGTGTTCGGCCTGCCGGAGGTCAAGGTCGGCGTGTTTCCCATGCAGGTGATGAGCCTGCTGCAGATGCTGGCGCCGCGCCGCCTCATCAACGAGTGGAGCCTGACCGGCGAACCGTTCGATGCCCGTGCCGCGCAGGCCGCCGGGCTCGTCAATCACATGGTGCCGCCGGCCGATCTCGACGGCAAGGTCGACTGGCTGGTCGGGCGCCTGGTCGACAAGTCGCCGACCGCGATCCGGCGCGGCAAATACGCCATGCGTGCCATCGCCGCGATGTCGTTCGACGAGGCGATCGCCTATACCGAAAGCCAGATCGCGCTGCTCGGCATGACCGAGGACGCGAAAGAGGGGCTCGCGGCATTTGCCGAGAAGCGCAAGCCGAGCTGGACGGGGCGGTAGTCGGTTCGTTTACGCGACCGCCGGCGTTGTACGACCAGCGGAGCGCGCTCAAGCGAGGCAAGCGTGAAACGCCGTCGCTACAGCCCCAGCTGCCGGCTGGCGAGATCCTTCATGATCTCCTCGGCGCCGCCGCCGATGGCGTTGACCTTGACCTCGCGGTAGATCCGCTCGACCTTGGCGCCGCGCATGAAGCCGGCGCCGCCGAAGATCTGCACCGCTTCGGAAGCGCAGAACGCCATGGTCTGCGTCGCCTGGTTCTTCAGCATGCAGATTTCCGCCACCGGGTTCTCGCCCTGTTGCAGGCGCCAGGCCAGCAGCTCCAGCATCGACTGGGTCGCGACCACCCGCTGGGTCATGTCGACGATCTTGTGACGGATCACCTGGTGCTGGGCCAGCGGCTTGCCGAAGGTCTGCCGCTCGCGGGCGTAAGCGATCGCCTCGTCGACGCAGACCCGGGCGAACGCGGTGCAGCCGGAAGCCATCCCAACCCGCTCGCTGTTGAAATTGTGCATGATGATGCGGAAGCCCTGGCCTTCCGCACCGATCAGGTGGTTCGCCGGCACCCGGCAATTGTCGAAATGGAGCGTCGCGGTGTCGGACGCCCACCAGCCCATCTTCTTGAGCTTGATGCGTGACAGGCCCGGCGTGTCGCCCGGAACGAGCAGCACGCTCACCCCGGCCGGACCGGGGCCGCCGGTGCGCACCGCGACGGTGATGTAGTCCGCCCGCATGCCCGAGGTGATGAAGGTCTTCTCGCCGTTGACCACGTAGAAGTCGCCGTCACGCCGCGCCGTGGTGCGCAGGCTCGCCACGTCCGAGCCACCCCCTGGCTCGGTGATGGCGAGCGCGGAGATCTTTCGCCCCGACAGAATCTCGGGCAGGACGCGCGCCTTGATCTCCGGCGTAGCCGCGAGCGCGATCGGCGGAGAGCCGATGGTGTGGCTCATCAGGCTGGCGCTGACGCCGCCGGCGCCGGCCCGGGCCAGCTCCTGGGATGCCACGATCTTCATGAACTGGTCGGCGGCGACGCCGCCGTATTGCTCCGGGAAGCCGAGGCCGAGCAGGCCCACTTCGGCGGCTTTTCCGTAGAGTCCGCGGGGAAACTCGCTGGCTTCGTCCCATTCGGTCGCGAACGGCTCGATCTCTTTCGACACAAAGCGCCGCATGGTGTCGCGGAACGCCTCGTGATCGGGGCCGTAGAACGGGCTTTGGGCTTGGGCTCTGGGCTGCTCGCCCGGTCGCTCCGGCATGGGACTGTCTCCTTGGCTCACGTTGCCCGCAGTTCAAGGCGTGGACTTGCGTCGAGGCGCTGGCGTGTCGGGCGGAACCCGCGGGCAGGTTGCGGCGGGTCAGCGCCTCGACGCAAGACAGCCGCGGCGGGGGGACGGCCCAATCGACAGAAAAATGAACGAAAACAATCGGGCCCGGTATCGTCCCGCTGGACGGACGAGAACAGGCCTGTTGTTATAAGTTTGGGATATCGGACCAGGCCGTTCAAGCGCTGGCCGGGGAGGAGACCAATGTCGGTTCGCTATTACGACTGGATCGCGCATTTTGCCCGGCGCACCCCGGGAAAGACCGCGGCCATCGATCTCGCCAGCGACCGGCGCTGGAGCTATGGCGCGTTCGACGACCGCATTGCCCGGCTCGCCCGCCATTTGCGCGACCACGCCAAGGTCGAATGCGGCGATCGGGTCGCGGTGCTGGCGCTCAACACCACCGACACCCTCGAAGTCCAGTTCGCCTGCGGCAGGCTCGGCGCTGCCTTCGTGCCCCTGAACACGCGGCTGACGGTGCCCGAACTCGAATATATCGTGGGCGACGCGGTGCCGCGGGTGATGATCCACGACGACGAACTGGCCGAGGTCGCCGGCGCCGTCGCGGCGCGGTGCGGGATTGCGTCGGTGCTGCAAACCGGCCCGGGCGCCTCCTACGAGGCCGCGATCGCCAAGGCCGACCGGCTCGACCGGCCGGAGCTCGTGACCCTCGATGACATGTCCACGATCATGTACACGTCGGGCACCACCGGCAGGCCCAAGGGCGCCATCATCACCCACGGCATGACGTTCTGGAATTGCGTCAATCTCGGCGGGCCTGCCTATATCACGCCGTCCTCGGTGCTGCTGACGGTGCTGCCCCTGTTCCACACCGGCGGGCTCAACTGCTACACCAACCCGGTGCTGCATGCCGGCGGCACCGTGCTGATCATGCGGGCGTTCGATCCCGCTCTCGCGCTGCGCCTGATCAGCGATCCGTCACGCGGCATCAACGTGTTCTTCGGCGTGCCGTCGATCTACCAGTTCATGGCGCAGCATCCGGAATTTGCCGCCGCCGATTTCAGCCGGCTGATCATCGGCGGCGTCGGCGGGGCGCCGATGCCGGTTCCGCTGCTGAAGGCCTGGGAGGGGCGCGGGGTCGCGCTGCAGCAGGGCTACGGCATGACCGAAACCAGCCCGGCCGTGCTGGCGCTCGACCGCGAGGACGCGGCGCGCAAGGCCGGCTCGGCCGGCCAGCCGGTGCTGCATACCGAGGTTCGCATCGTCCGGCCCGACGGCACCGACGCGCCTGTTGGCGAACTCGGCGAATTGTGGGTCAAGGGTCCCAACATCACGCCCGGCTACTGGAACAAGCCGGAGGCCAATGCCGCGTCGTTTACCGACGGCTGGCTTCACACCGGCGACGCGGCGCGGGTCGACGACGAGGGCTTTTACTACATCGTCGATCGCTGGAAGGACATGTACATTTCCGGCGGCGAGAACGTCTATCCGGCGGAAGTCGAGAATGTGCTTTACCAGCTCGACGCCGTCGCCGAAGCCGCCGTGATCGGTGCGCCCGACGAGCGCTGGGGCGAGGTCGGGATCGCGATCGTCGCGGTGAAGCCTGGTCAAAAACTGGGCGAAAGCGAGGTTCGCGCCCATTGCGCGGCCAACCTGGCGCGCTTCAAGTGCCCAGGCATCATTCATTTCGTCGAGGCGCTGCCGCGCAACGCCACCGGAAAGGTCCACAAGCCGACGTTGCGCGAACGTTTTGCAATGCCGACCGCCGTCGACCGCGTGCGCGCCACCGCATCGTAACGGGGCCCTCGCACCCGGCCGGATTTCTGTTATTGTCCACCGCAAGGGCCGCGTATCCGAACCAACAAGCACCAACAATGATCAAAAAGGGGAATCGTCGATGTTGAAGGGATTTCTGTCCGCGCGCATTGCGCTGTTGTCGACCGCCGCGTGTCTCGGCTTCGCCGTGCTGGCGCCGCAGGGAGCCCTGGCGCAAAAGACCTACGATACGGGCGCCACCGACACCGAGATCAAGATCGGCAACATC
>JBKQQE010000595.1:0-13604 GCA_052326245.1 Xanthobacteraceae bacterium
GCCGGGTCAAGCCCGGCAATGACGCAAAAATCGGATTCATTCTGGTGCTGAAGAAAATTCAGTCCTCCAACAGGATCGCCCCATGTCTCGCATGAAATTCGAAAACCGCACCGCCGTCATCACCGGCGCCGCCAGCGGCATCGGTCGCGCGCTGGCGCAGAACCTCGCCGCCAGGGGCTGCAACCTCGCGCTCGCCGACGTCAACGTCGAGGGGCTGGAGGAGACCGCGCGCCTGGTCCAGTCCAACTCGATTCGCGTCTCCACCCACGCGATCGACCTGGTCGACCGCGCCGCGATCGCCGCGCTGCCGGGCGCGGTGAAGGCGCGGCACGGCGGCGCCGATCTGTTGTTCAACAATGCCGGCGTCGCGCTCAGCGGCACCTTCGACCAGGTCAGCGAGCACGATTTCGAGTGGGTGATGGAGATCAATTTCCTGGCGGTGGTGCGGATGACGCGCGCCTTCATGCCGCTGGTCGGCCAGAGCGAGGATGCCCGCCTGGTGTATCTCTCGAGCCTGTTCGGGCTGATCGCCCCGCCGGGTCAGACCGCCTATTCGGCGGGCAAATTCGCGGTGCGGGGCTTCGCCAACGCCTTGCGCCATGAACTGGCCGGGACCAAGATCGGCGTCACGGTGGTGCATCCCGGCGGCGTCGCCACCAATATCGCCGAGAACGCGCGCCGCTCCGCGGGCCTCACGCCCGAGGAGATCGAGGCCCAGCGCGAACGGGCCCGCAAGATGCTGACGATGCCGCCGCCGCGGGCGGCGGAAATCATCGTCGACGGCGTCGAGCGGCGCGCGGCGCGGGTGCTGGTCGGCAACGACGCGAAATTCATGGCACTGGTCGAACGGCTGGCGCCGGTGTCCTATGGCAAGTTCCTCCAACTGCTGGTGCGACGATCATGATGATTGCGATGCTGGGCCTGATTCTGATTTTCGCCGCGCTGATCGCCGGTCTGGTCATCTTCAGCGCCAATACCGCGCGCAAGGTCGAGGCGGCGATTCCGCCGCCCGGCCAGTTCATGGAGATCGACGGCCAGCGCATTCATTACGTCGACAAGGGCCAGGGCCCGGCGATCGTGATGATCCACGGGCTCGGCGGCAACCTGATGAACTACTCCTACGCGCTGGCCGACCGTCTCGCCAAGGACCACCGCGTCATCCTGATCGATCGCCCCGGTTCCGGCCGATCGACGCGGCCGAAGGGGGCGCCCGCGAACCTGGCGGCGCAGGCGGCGACGCTGGCCAAGCTGATCCGCGCCCTGAAGCTCGACCGGCCGGTGCTGGTCGGGCATTCGCTGGGCGGCGCGCTGTCGCTCGCCATCAGCTTCGACCACCCCGACTGCGCCGGCGCGCTGGCGCTGCTGGCGCCGTTGACGCAGGCGCGCGACACCGCGCCCGCCGTGTTCAAGGCGCTGGAGATTGCTTCGCCGCTGCTGCGCACCATCGTCAGCTGGACGCTCGCCACGCCGCTGTCGATCGTCAACCGCGACAAGGTGCTGGGCGAGGTGTTCGGCCCCGAAGCGGTGCCTGACGATTTCGCCATTCGCGCCGGCGGCATTCTCGGCCTGCGGCCGATTGCCTTCTACAACACCTCCACCGACCTGATGGCGGTCAACGACGACATGCCGGCGATCATGCAGCGCTACGCCAGCATCAGCTATCCGATCGGCATGCTCTATGGCCGCGGCGACCGGCTGCTCGACCACCGGATCGACGGCGAGGGCATGAAGGCGAAGCACCCCGCGCTCGACCTGCGGCTGATGGAGGGCGGCCACATGATTCCGCTGACCGCGCCGGAGGCCTGCGAACAGCTGATCCGCGACATCGCGGCGCGGCGCTATGCGGCGGCCGCGGCGTAGCGGCACGCGGATTTTCCAAAACTCTCTCCTCATGGTGAGGAGGCGCGCTTGCGCGCCGGATGCCTACTGCCCGTCCGGCTTGCCGCACAGCTTGACGAGATATTTGAGGAACGGGCCGGGCACCGGCTCGGACATCAGCTTCGGCTCCTCGGTCAGCGCGCTCTTCAGGCTCGTCGCCATGCTCTCGGGCGTCAGCCGGGCACGCGCGGCGCAGGTCTGGTAGTGCGCGATGGCCTGCTCCTCGACCGGGGTGGTGACGTAGGTCACCAGCGCGTCATAGACGCCGGCGAGATAGGCGGCTTGCTCCTCGGCGCTGAGCTTCAGCCATTGCGCGCCGGTGAGGAAGCCCGCCAGCGACGGCGTGGCGAGGGTCAGCGCGAGGGCGGCGACGGCGGCGCGGGCGGCGGCGGACATGGCGACTCCTGGGTGACGGCTCTGTGACGCGGCAACTTTGCCATTTCGGACGGGGCTTGGGAATGACCGCTTCCTTTGCGAATGGCGATTTCGTATTCCCTCCCACGCCATCACCCTGAGGAGCGAGCACGCCCGGGCGAGGTTGTTGTGAACGGCACAAATGCGTGCGAGCCTCGAAGGGCGGCGGCGTGGCGCTGAAGCGGGGTGCGGCACGATCGGTGCGCCCGCGTATCCTTCGAGGCTCGCAAGAGTTCGCACCTCAGGATGACGCTTCGCGTTTCCCTCCCCGGTCGGTTGTATCGAATGCATAGACCCGCGGTGGTCGGTGACCGTAGTTCAATCGCGAATCACGCACTTGTCATGCCGGTGTCATCCGCGCGACGAGCGCCGTGTCACGGCGTCGTCGTATTGCACTTGACCTAGCGCAACACATCGCGGGGCCGGCGTCTGCTAGACGTGTGCGAAACGTGGCAACGTGATCTGGCGCAATCGAGGTTCCTGGTGTTTTCTCTTGCCGGCAAGAAGGCCCTCGTCATCGGAATCGCGAACGAGGAGTCGATCGCCTACGGCTGCGCGCGGGCGTTTCGCGACCAGGGCGCCGAACTCGCCATCACCTTCCAGAACGACAAGGCCGAACCGCATGTGCGTCCGATCGCGGCCGCGCTCGATACCGATTTCGTGCTGCCGCTCGACGTGAACGAGCAGGGCCAGTTCGCCGCGCTGTTCGAGGCCATCGGGCGCAGATGGGGCCGGATCGACATCTGTCTGCATTCCGTGGCGTTCTGTCCGAAGGAGGACCTGCACGCGCGCGTCGTCGACTGCTCGCGCGACGGCTTCGTCTCGGCGATGGACCTGTCGGTGCATTCCTTCATCCGCATGGTGCGTCGCGCCGAGCCGCTGATGAGCGCCGGCGGCTCGTGCCTGACGGTCTCGTTCTCCGGCGCCGAGCGCGTGGTCGAGCACTACAACATCATGGGGCCGGTGAAGTCGGCGCTGGAGGGCGTGACGCGCTACATGGCGGCCGAACTCGGGCCGAAGGGCATCCGTGTCAACGCGCTGTCGCCGGGCCCACTGAAGACCCGCGCGGCATCGGGGATCGACCATTTCGACGAGATGCTGAACGCGGCCGCGGCCCGCGCGCCGACCCATCACCTCGCCGGCATCGATGACGTCGGCGCCTGCGCGGCCTGGCTCGCCAGCGATGCCGCCGCCAACATCACCGGTGGCGTGCACCACATCGACGGCGGCTACCACATCGTGGGGTAAAACCATGCTCGACAGCGACATGCTTGTGACCAGCCAGCGCGCCGGATTGCATGCGGCGAGTTCGATCTGGAGCGCCGCGCAGGACCAGATGCTGCTGCTCGGACGCCTCGGCCTGCATCATGGCGGGTCGATCGCAGTGAGCCAGATGCGCGCGGCGGGCAACGCGGCGGTGGCGCTCGGCGGCCTGATGCCGCGCCTTGCCGCGGCCGGCCACAGCGCGGCGCTGACGGACTATCTTCAGGACGCCACCGAGCGCTGGACCCTGTTCCTGGAAACGCTGTGCCGGCGTGGCGATGCCTGCGTCGCCCGCGAGAAGGAGATGTTCCGCCCGGTGCTGGCCTTCGATTACGACGTCATCGTCGACGGTCGCCTGCTGCCGCGGCCGGCCAACTACGCGCTGGTGCGGATCCATCCGCCGGAAGGCACGCCGGAGCCGCGCGACGATGCGAGGCCCTGGGTGATCATCGATCCGCGCGCCGGCCACGGCAGCGGCATCGGCGGCTTCAAGAGCGAATCCGAGGTCGGCGTCGCGCTCAAGGGCGGCCATCCGGTCTACTTCGTCATCTTCTATCCCGACCCGGTCCCCGGCCAGACGCTGGCCGACGTTTGCGCCGCGGAGGCGACGTTCCTGCGGGAGGTGCAGACGCGTCATCCGCACAGCCCGAAGCCGCTGGTTACCGGCAATTGCCAGGGCGGCTGGGCGGCGATGATTCTCGCCGCCACCCATCCGGATCTGATGGGGCCGCTGGTGATCGCCGGCGCGCCGCTTTCGTACTGGGCGGGGCAGCGCGGCCGCAACCCGTTCCGCTATTTCGGCGGCGTCGCCGGCGGCGCGCTGCCCGCGGTCCTCACCTCCGATCTCGGCGGCGGCACCTTCGACGGCGCCAACCTGGTGATGAATTTCGAACAGCTCAATCCGGGCAAGACCTGGTTCCGCAAGAATTATGACCTCTGGGCCAATGTCGACAGCGAGGCCGAACGCTTTCTCGAGTTCGAGCGCTGGTGGTCGCGCTTCTACATCATGAACGAAGCCGAGATCCGCTGGATCGTCGAGACGCTGTTCATCGGCAACAAGCTGACGCGCGGCGCCGCGATCCTGAGCGACGGCACGCCGGTCGACCTGACCCGCATCGAGGCGCCGATCGTGGTGTTCGCCTCCCATGGCGACAACATCACGCCGCCGCAGCAGGCGCTCAACTGGATCGCCGACCTCTACGATTCGGAGAAGGAACTGGAGGCGCGGGGCCACGTCATCATCTACACGCTGCACGACAGCATTGGCCATCTCGGCATCTTCGTGTCGGCACAGGTCGCCAATACCCAGCACGAGCAGATTGGCTCGGTGATCAAGACCATCGAATCGCTGGCGCCGGGGCTGTACGAGATGAAGATCGCAACGAGCGGCGGCACCCGCCAGGTCAATTTCGAGGCGCGTACCATCGCCGACATGCTGAAGCTCGACGACGGCCGCGACGAGGAGGTCGAATTCGCCGCCGTCGCCGCGCTGTCGGAATGGGCGACCAAGACCTACGAGGTCACCGCGCGGCCGCTGGTGAAGGCGCTGATCACGCCGCAATCGGCGGAGAAGTCCCGGGCCATGCATCCGATGCGGCTGCAGCAGAGCTTCTTCTCGCACCGCAATCCGCTGTTCGCCGATCTCGCCGACCGCGCCGAGGAGGTTCGCCGGCACCGCGCCCCGGCCGCGCCGGACAATGTCTATGCGTCGCTGGAAAAGGTCATGGCGGATGGCGTCGAGCAGGGCTGGGACCTGCTGCGCGATCTGCGTGACGCCGCGATCGAAATGACCTTCTATTCGCTCTATGGGACGCCATGGATGCGCCAGCTCGGCGCCGCGCAGCGCAGCGAGCCGGTTGTGCACGATCTCGCCCGGACCGACCGCGTCCACGAGGCGCTGGAGAAGGCCAAGCACGGCGGCTATGCCGAAGGCATCGTCCGCATGCTGATCCTGCTGGCGCGGACCCGCGGCTCGGTGCGGCGCGACCGCCTCGCGCGCTCCGACGCGTTGCTGCATTCGCGGCCGCCGTTCAATTCCATGACCCCCGAGCAGCGCACGCGCGTGATCCACGAACAGTCGCTGATCGTGGAATTCGCCGGCGACGCGGCGGTGACGACGCTGGCGGACATCCTGAAGGATCCGGTCGACCGCTACCGGTCGCTGAATTTCGTGCTCGACATCGCTGGCCCGATTGCCGAGATGGACGGGCCGACAGTGGCGATGTTCAAACGCTTCCAGCGCGCGCTCCTGACCATGGCGCATGACTGGCGCGATCCCGACCTCGAACCCGACGTGAGCGCACCGGCCACCTTGACGCCCGGGCCCGTGGCGCGCGAGATGGGCGCGGATGGCGCCGTTGCGCCGGCGGCCGCACCCCCCGGCACCGCGGCGCACGGACCCAAGGAGACCGCCGCATGATCCGCGAAAACCGGCTGTATGACGAGCTAAAGGTCGGCGACACCGCCTCGATCAAGCGGGTCTGCACCGCCAACGACCTCTACATCTTCGCCCATGCCTCGGGCAACCTGAACCCGGTGAACCTGCCGCCGGAGGAGGGCACGGTTCGCACTGAACCGGTGGCGCCCTCGATGTGGGTCGGCGCGCTGGTGTCGGCCGTGCTCGGCAACATCCTGCCGGGCGCCGGCACGCTCTACAAAAGCCAGAGCTTCCGTTTCAGCGACCGCGTCCATGTCGGCGACGAACTCACCGTCACCGTCACGGTGCGCGAGAAGGCCGCGGATGCCCGCATCGTGCTCGACACCGTGGTGACCGGCCGCGGCGGCGCGGTCGTCGCCGAGGGCGTCGCCGAGGTGCTGGCGCCGCCGCGCAAGATCCGCTGCGAGGACGAAGGCGTCCCCGAGATCCTGGTCGAGCGCCACCGTCACTTCGACCGCCTGATCGCCGCCTGCGACGGGCTCGAGCCCATCGTCACCGCGGTGGTGTCCCCCGAAGACGCCGCCTCGCTCGGCGGCGCGCTGCTGGCGGCCAGGCACCACCTGATCCGGCCGATCCTGGTCGGCGTGGCGAAGACCATCGCGGCGACGGCGAAGGCAATCGGCGCCGACCTCACCGGCATCGAGATCGTCGACGTGGACAGCGAGGACGCCGCCGCCGCGCGCAGCGTCGAGCTGGTGCGCGCGGGCCGCGCGGCCGCGCTGATGAAGGGCCACCTGCACACCGACACGCTGCTGCACCACGTGGTCAAGCACGACGGCGGCCTGTGCACCGGCCGTCGCCTCACGCACGTCTTCGTCATGGACGTGCCCGGCCTCGACCACGTGCTGATCGTCTCCGACGCCGCCATCAACATCGCGCCCGATCTCGAAGCCAAGATCGACATCACCCAGAACGCCATCGATATCGCGCTCGCGCTCGGCATCGACACGCCGAAGGTCGGCGTGCTGTCCGCGGTCGAGACCGTCAATCCGAAAATGCCCTCGACGGTGGATGCCGCGGCGCTCGCGAAGATGTCCGAGCGCGGCCAGATCAGGGGCGGCATCGTCGACGGCCCGCTCGCCATGGACAACGCCATCGACGCCACCGCGGCCAGGACCAAGGGCATCACCTCGCTGGTCGCCGGCCACGCCGACATCCTGATCGTGCCGAACATCGAGGCCGGCAACATGCTCGCCAAGGAGCTCACCTTCGTCGCCCATGCGGAGGCCGCGGGGCTCGTGCTCGGCGCCTCGGTGCCGATCATCCTCACCAGCCGCGCCGACGGCGACAAGGCTCGGCTCGCCTCCTGCGCCATCGCCGCGCTGGCGCAGTCCTGGCGCGCCGGCGGCGTGCCGCGTCTGCATATCGATGCCGACGAGGGGAAATGATCAGCCACATCCTCACCCTCAATGCCGGCTCGTCGTCGATCAAGTTCGCGCTGTTCGAACACGACGGCGCGCTGAAGGAAGCGATCCGCGGCCAGGTCGAGGGCATCGGCGCGTCGCCGCGGCTGGAAACCGTGGTCCCCGGGGAGAAGCCGGTCGGGCGGGCGCTCAACGAGACCGACGTGCACGACCATGACAGCGCGCTCGGCGCGGTGCTCGACAGCCTGCGGTCGTCGATCAGCGCGATGGCGATCGCGGCGGTCGGCCATCGCATCGTCCATGGCGGCATCGAGCTCACCGCGCCGGTGGTTCTCGACGCCGGCAATCTGGCCTATCTAGCTACGCTCAACCCGCTGGCGCCGCTGCACCAGCCGCACAACCTGTCCGGCGTGCGCGCGGCGCAGCGCGCGTTCCCGGACGCCGTGCAGGTCGGCTGCTTCGACACCTCGTTTCACCGCGCCCATCCCTGGGTCAACGACGTCTATGCGCTGCCGCGCCAGCTCTACGACGACGGCATCCGCCGCTACGGTTTCCACGGCCTGTCCTACGAATACGTCACCGGACGGCTCGCGGAGATCGCGCCGCTCTACGCCGCCGGCCGCGTCGTCGTCGCCCATCTCGGCAACGGCGCCTCGATGTGCGCGATCCGCGACGGCCAGAGCGTCGGCTCGACCATGGGCTTCACCGCGCTCGACGGCCTGCCGATGGGCACCCGCTGCGGCCAGCTCGACCCCGGCGTCGTGCTCTATTTGATCGACGAGAAGAAGATGAGCGTGCGCGAGGTCGAGGACTTGCTCTATCTGCGCTCGGGGCTGAAGGGCCTCTCCGGCCTGTCGCAGGACATGCGTGAGCTGGAGGCGGCCGGCACCAACGAGGCCGCCCAGGCGATCGACTATTTCGTGTTTCGCGCCCGCCGCGAGCTCGGCGCCATGGCCGCGATCCTGTCCGGCCTCGATGCGGTGGTGTTCTGCGGCGGCATCGGCGAGCACGCCACCGCCGTGCGGGCGCGGATCTGCGAGGGCTTCGAATGGCTCGGGCTCGAGCTCGACGAGGCGCGCAACCAGGCAAGCGAGACGGTGGTCTCGTCGGAGCGGTCGCGGGTGCGGGCCTTCGTGATTCCGACCAACGAGGAACTGATGATCGCCCGCCACACCGCGCGGCTGACGGCGGGGTGAGGCGGCCGCAAAGCATTGAGGCGCGTTACGCTCCGACTCCCGAAGCGTCATCCTTCGAGTGAACCGTTCAGAAGGTCCCTCCACCCGCTACAGGCAGCTCATTCCGAGGGACCTTCTGAACGGCTAACTCGAGAATTATAGATTGCCAGTGCCCTTCGAATCCGAAGTTTGCTCAAGGGCTGCTGCAAGTTCAAGCAAACTTCGGATTCGGGGCACTGGAGGCTCGCTATCGCTCGCGCCTCAGGGTGACGGCGTGATAGCTCCCCGATCGGTCAGGCCGCTTCCCTCACTGCAGGCGAACGCTCGCCGACATTGAGCTTGGTCACGTCGCCCCCCGCCCACGCCAGCGCTTTCGGATCCATCACCCGGAACCAGAGCGGCGGGATCGCCGCCAGCGCGAACATGCCGGTATAGCCATTGGGCAGCCGCGGGATGTCGTCGAAGTCGCGCAGCGATTGATAGGGCCGCATCGGGTTGGCGTGATGGTCGGAATGGCGCTGCAGGTGGAACGTCATCAGGTTCGACACGATGTGGTTGGTGTTCCAGGAATGGCGCGGCTCGACCGGCTGATAGCGCCCGTTCGGCAGCTTCTCGCGCAACAGCCCGTAATGCTCGACATAGTTGGCCTGGGTCAGCGCGTACCAGCCGAGGAAATGATGGGCGAGGATGACGGGCAGGACCTTCCAGCCGAACACTGCGATCAAGGCGGCTGCGACCACGAGCGTCAGCGCGAAGCCCTGGAGAATCTCGTTGTCGATCGACCACGCGCCCTTGCCGCGCTTGGCCAGTCGCTCGGCCTCGTTGCGCCAGCCGCGCTTGAACGCGCCCAGCAGTTCACGCCCGGCGAAAGCATAGATCGATTCCCCGAAGTGCGCGCTGGCCGGATCCTCGGGCGTCGACACCCAGGTGTGATGGCCGCGGTTGTGCTCGATGCGGAAATGGGCGTAGCCCACCGCGTTGTTGGCGAGCATGCCGAAGATGCTGTTGAGCCGGTCCGCCTTGTGGCCGAGCTCGTGCCCGATCAGCAGCGCCCCGCCGTCGATGGTGCCGACCCCGAGCAGCAGCGCGACATAGGACCACCAAGGCAGGTCCTGGGTGCCGACGAAGGCAATCAGCGCGATGTAGTTCAGCCACGGAAACACCACGGAGATCCGCGCGAGCCGCAGATAATACGGATCATTCTCCATCGCGGCGACCACCTCGGCCGGCGGATTGTGATGGTCCTCGCCGATCAGCGCATCCAATAGCGGGATCAGGCCGTAGATGAAGAGGAAGGGGATCAGGGTCGCCGCCGCATTGCCGGTTCTGAGATAGAGCCAGTAGGACAACAGCGGGATCAGCGGTGGAATGTAGGAGAGCATCCACAAATATCGCTTGCCGTCGCGATAGGTGATGGTCTCGCCGGCAGCGGTCGTGCCCGTGAAAATCATCGCGTTCCTCCGGATATGTGTTTTTGGTGGGCGCTTTTGCCACTTATTTTCAGATCAGCATGCCCGGCGCGGTCCGGAGTCGCCAGTTCCCATCAGGCCAAAATTGTGGCATTTTGCGCCATGGCCAAATCCAGCCCGGACGCCCTGCAAGCGCCGGTGTCCGCGAGCTATGCGCGGGCGCTGCTGCGGCATTTCGGCAAGACCGGGGCCGAGCGCGACGAACTGCTGAAGGGCTCGGGGATCCGACAGCAAACCCTGGAGCAGCCGGGCGCCGACATGCCGGTATCGGCGCTCGTCGTGCTGGCCGCCAACATCACCCGCAAGCACGGCGAATTGTGGCCGCTCGTGGCGGAGACGGTGTGGTCGACCTCGTTGCAGGGCGCGCTCGATGTCGCGATGCGCACGGCGCCGACCATCGAGGAGGCGCTCAAGACCGGCGCCCGCTACGGCTCGACTCGGGCGCCCTTCATCCGCAATCGGCTGCTCCGGACCGGCCGATCGGTTCGGCTCGAGATCGTGCCCGCCTTCGCGCTCGATGACGCGGTGTGGCGCGCCGTGGCGCTGGCGGTCAGCCTCAACGTGCATGCGCTGTTTTCGCAGATGCTCGAGGACGCCATCGCCGAGGCGACGCTCGAATTGCCGTGGCCGCCACCGGAAGACTTCGCGCGGCAGCGGCCGCTCTATTCCTGCAAGCTGAAGTTCGACGCGCCCACCCTGGCGCTGGACGTGCCGAGCCGCTACATCGCGCTGGCCTCGCCATTCGCCGATCCGGAACTGCACGCCAAGGCTGTCGAGGCACTGGAGGCCGCCGGCGCCCGCCGCTCGGACACTGTGGCGCTGTCGCAGATCGTCGAGCGCCTGATCGCCGCGCGCCTGCCGCAGCGGCTGGGCGAAGCGGACGCGGCACGCCTGATCGGCACCTCGCGGCGAACCCTGGTGCGCCGGCTCGCCGCGGCCGGCCTCGCCTTCCGCTCGCTGCTCGACGGCGTGCTGCGCGAGCGCGCCCGCGGCATGCTTGCGGCCGGCGCGCTCTCGCGCGACGAGATGGCCGCGGCGCTCGGCTATACCGATGCCACGAGCTTCAGCCGCGCCTGCCGGCGCTGGTTCGGCGGCGAGCGTGAGCTTTGACATCCGTCACGGCTTGCCGACCTCCTGAGCCGATCGATGCCGTCGATGTGGTGTGACCCATCTACCCGGGCCATTGATCAAGCCGGGCGACGACGGCTTTGGGTGTGTTGAGGTCGGCCACGACCCACGCGAGCGACCGTCCCGTTCATGCTAAAGCTTGGCGCTTCCGAATCGTCACCGGAGACCCAAGCCTTGCGTCACCGCGCCATCGCCCGCCTCAAGGCCCGCATTGTCGCCGCGCTGAGATCACGGCGCGGCGGTGCGGCGATGGCGCTCGCCATCGCGGCCTTCGTCGCGCTCGGCTTCGTCGTGCTGCTGCTCGGCAAGGCGCGCCAGGACCTCTTCATGGACACCGCCGAGGCCTATACCTGGGGCCTGCGGTTTCTCGGCGGCTATGGCCGCCATCCGCCGATGACCGGCTGGATCGCCGGGCTTTGGTACCGGGTGTTTCCGGCCGCGAACTGGGCGTCCTACCTGCTGTCGGCGGTGGTGATTGCGGTTTCGCTCGGCGCCACCTTCCTGGTCGCGCGGCGGGTGCTGGGCGCGCGCCGCGCCGCGCTGATCGCGTTCGCGATGATGCTCTACCCGCTCTATATCGGCGCCAAGGCCGACCACTTCAACAACTACCAGCTGCTCTTGGCGCTGCTGCCGGTCACCGTGTGGCTGTTCCTGATCGCCTGGGAAAAACGCAGCAGCGCCGCCGGCGCGGCGCTCGGGCTGGCGGCGGCGGCGGCCTCGCTGACGATCTATTCGGGCGTGCTCGGCGTCGCCGCCATCGGCGTTGCCGCGCTCGCGGCCAGGGAGCGGCGGGCGTTCTTTGCCTCGCCCGCGCCCTATGTCGCGGCGCTGGTCTATCTCGCCGCAGTGTCGCCGCATCTGCTGTGGCTGCTCGGCGGCCACGATGCCTCGCTCGACTACGCCGCGCGCTATGCCGGCGGTGCGTCCGCGCAGCGGGGCGATCTGTACTATCTCGGCCGCTACGCCGGCCAGCAGTTCGGGCTGCTGGCGTTCGTGTTCGGCGGGATGCTGATCGCGCTGTGGCCGCGGCGCTGGCGCAGGCCGGCGTTCGGCTTTGCCGTGGCGCTCCGCGGCGAACGCTTCCTCGTCGTCGTCATCGCGGCGGTGCTGGTGGCGGCGCCGCTGCTCGCCGCGGTGGTGCTGCGGCTGCCGCTGCAGCCCGACTGGGGCAATTCGCTGTTCTTCCTGGTGCCGGTGGCGGCGCTGGCGCTCGTGCCCGGCCTCGTCGTGACCTGGAACGCGGTGGCGCGCGCGGCGCTGCTGGCGGGTGCGTGGGGCGCGGCGCTGCTGATCGGCCTGCCGATCTACGAGGCAGTGAATTTCCGCGTGCGGCCGGACTACCGCGCCTACGAGCCGTTGTCCGAACTCTCGGGCGAACTGACGCGGCGCTGGCACGACCGCTTCGGCGGGGCGTTGCCCTTCGTCGTCGCCGAACTCGAGGTGGCCGCGCCGCTGGCATTCTACTCGGGCGATCACCCCCGGATGATGAGCGCCGACGAGACCATGTTCTCGCCGTGGATCAACGATCCGGCGGAGCTGAAGGTGAAGGGCTTTGCCGGCGTCTGCCGCGACGGCGACGCGCGCTGCACGGCGTTCGTGCGCGGCTTCAATCCCGCCGCCGAACGGTTCGACATCGTGCTGGCGCGGCAGGCCTTCGGCGTCAGCGCCGGGCCGCACCTCTACCACGTCGAATTCTCGCCGCCGGCGCCGCACTGACGGCGGGCCATGCCGCAGGCGGTCGCGCGCGCATTTCCCTCATCCCGGCGTCGCGCGGCGGATCTCATCGATGAGGGCGCGCAGTTCGCGGCGCAGCTTGCGCACCACGCGCCGCGCGAAGGAGGGCCGGGCGGCAATCAGGCGCGGCGTGCCGGGCGTTCCCGCCTGTCGCATCCGTGCCAGCGCGAGTTCGACCAAGGGCGCGCAGATCTGCTGGCAAAATCGCTCCTTGTCGCGCTCGATATGGCCCCGCAGGACCGCGGCGATGCTCGGCCAGTCCGGCCCGACCGCGCGCAACGCCAGGGTGCCGGCGCCGTACACGGCGGTGTCCGAATAGCCGTTGCCGCCGTGGCGGGTGTAGCGCACGACGGTCGCGTCGATGACGATCGAGCTGCCCAGGACTTGCGAGGAGTAGGCGAAATAGGCGTCGGCGGCGAGAGGCCCGAGGTCGAGCTGCTCGGTCAGCACCAGCTCCATCATGCTGCGCCGGAACATCAGGCCCGACGACGGCGACCACAGCCAATCGCCGGGCCGCCACGCCTCCTGGTCGCAGAAATGCGCCGCCGGCGGCTCGAAACCGGCCTGCGGGCGTCGAAAGGCGTCGTCCGGCGGCAGGCTGCGCACCGTGTCTGCAAAGCGCGGCCATACGATATTGTCGAGGCTGCCGGCGAGCACGCAGTCGTCGTCGTCGACCACCATGACCCGGCCCGAGGTGAAGGCGACCGGCACACGGGCGTTGAGGTGCCAGGCGATGTGCAGA
>JBKQQE010000596.1:0-5774 GCA_052326245.1 Xanthobacteraceae bacterium
CGGCGACCAGTACCGCGCCACCGACATCAAGTTCCCGGGTCCGGGCACGCTGACCATGAAGTTCGTCGGCACGGACGGCGCCGTGATCGAGCGCGAGGTGTTCAAGGCACCGGGCGCCGGTGTCGCCATGAGCATGTACAACCTCGACGACTCGATCCGGGATTTCGCCCGCGCCTCCCTGAACTACGGCCTCAACCGCAACTACCCGGTCTATCTCTCGACCAAGAACACCATCATGAAAGTCTATGATGGCCGCTTCAAGGATATCTTCCAGGAGATCTTCGACGCCGAGTTCAAGCAGCAATACGACGCCAAGGGACTGACCTACGAGCACCGCCTGATCGACGACATGGTGGCCTCGGCGTTGAAGTGGTCCGGCGGCTATGTCTGGGCCTGCAAGAACTACGACGGCGACGTGCAGTCCGACACCGTGGCCCAGGGCTACGGCTCGCTCGGCCTGATGACCTCGGTGCTGATGACCCCGGACGGCCAGACCGTGGAGGCCGAGGCCGCGCACGGCACGGTGACGCGGCATTATCGCGAGCACCAGAAGGGCAAGGAAACCTCGACCAACTCCATCGCCTCGATCTTCGCCTGGACCCGCGGCCTCGCCCACCGCGCCAAGCTCGACAGCAACAGCGACCTGGCGAATTTCGCCGACACGCTGGAGAAGGTCTGCGTCGAAACGGTGGAAGCCGGCTTCATGACCAAGGATCTCGCGCTGCTGGTCGGCGCCGAACAGCGCTGGCTGTCGACCTCGGGCTTCCTCGACAAGGTCGCCGAAAACCTCAACAAGGCGCTGGCCAAGGCCTGATGCCGACGCGCGCCCGCGGACACCCGCCGCGGACGCCCCACCGCAAACCGGCGCACCAAAGCCGCCCACGAGGTCCCGGATGTCCCTGCTCCGATGCTGCGCCTTCGCTTCCGTCCTGCTGCTCGGCGCCGTTGCCGGCGCTAAGGCCGACGACGCCCCGCTTCCCGAGGCGATCGCCGCGCCGGGCTACACCACGATCGTGAAGCTGCACGCGGAAGGCGCGCAGATCTACGAGTGCAAGCCGGATGCGGCGGGCAAGCTCGGCTGGGCCTTCCGCGAGCCGATCGCGACGCTGATGACCGAGGGCCAGACCGTGGGACGGCACTATGCCGGGCCCAACTGGGACTACCAGGACGGCAGCGGCGTCACGGCGAAGGGGGCGGGCAACGCGCCCGGCGCCACGCCCAAGGACATCGCGCTGCTGAAGCTCGAAGTCACGTCCCAGCGCGGCAGTGGCATGTTGTCCGCCGCGGCGCTGGTGCAGCGGATCAACACCAAGGGCGGCAAGCTCGACGGCGCCTGCGACAAGGTCGCGGCGATCCAGAGCGTGCCGTACTCCGCCGACTACGTGTTCCTGCGCAAACCGTAACCCACGGCCCAGCCGTTTCGGATAAAACACTCAGGGCAGCAGCGCGCCCAGCACCCGGCCGATCGCATGGACCGGGCCCGGAACGCGATGGGCATAACGCGCCAGATGGCGGCGGCCGCCGCCGTGCCGCTGCGGCGGGGATGACTCCGCCTGCGTGATGCTGGCATCGGCGGCCGGCGCGGCACGTTCCGCGGCGTTTGCTTCTGAAGATCTGGCTCCGGAAAATCTGCCCGCAGCCGACTGCAGCGCGCGGAAGCGCTGCATCGCCGCCGCCATCGCCATGGCCCGCGCGGGCTCGGAGCCTACCGCATCGAAATCCACCGTCTGCACCGGATCGAGCGCGGCGTAGACCTGCCCGACGGCGGTCGACAGCGTGGCGAGCGCCGCGCGCATGTCCGCGAGCCGGCTGCGGATGGCGGCGAGTCGCGCCGGCGGGGTGGTGGCGTCGGCGGGCTGACAGGCCGGCGCCAGCCCGGCGGTCGCTTTGGCGACCGCGGCCTGCAGGTCGTCGAGCGCCTTGCGCTGGGCGTCGCCGCGACCGACCGCGCGCTCCAGCGCCGCCTTCGGCCAGGGCAGCACAGCCGGCGCGCTGGCGCAGGCCTGCGCTGCGACCATCGGAGCGGCAGAGGCGGCAGCGGCAGCGGCGATCGCCGACGATGACGGCGCCGCAGGCTGCGCCGCGACCGGCGCGGGCCCCGGTTGCGGGCCAGGCGTCGCCGGCGATGGCGCGGACGGCGCGCCAAGCGCGACGAACCTGGTCTTCTGGGTGTCGTCGAGCTTGGCGAAGAAAGCGGCGAGCCGCGGCTGCACGGTGTCGACTGCGGCGATCATCGCGTCGAGGCGCTTGTCCATCGCTGCGAGGCGCTGCTGCGCGGTGAGCGGCAATGTCTGCGGGCACGAGGCGGCAAGCTGCTGCGACGCCTGGGTGAAGGCGCCGGACAGATCATCGAGCGCGGCGCGTTGCGCGTCGCCGGCCTGCAGGCTGCTGCGCACGGTCTCCACCGGCACGCCGCCGATGTCGCCGCTGACGTGGCCGCACATCCGCGCCAGCATCGAGGGATGCGGCGCTGAACCGCCCGCCGACGATAGATAGCGCGCGAAGGCGGTGACGTCGTCATCGGGATAGATGCCGAACAGGCCGGTCACCAGATCGGCGGCGCCGTAGCCCCAGAAGCTGGCGTCGACCGCGTCGCCCCACAGTGCCGCGTCGACGATGTCATAGGTCGCGAACGGCCAGAACACCGGCCCGACCCAGCCATAGCCGCCGTCGCGATGGCGCAGGCCCGCGAGTTCCGGCCGCGGCAGCGGCGCGGCGGCGAGACTCGCGCTGACCAGCGCGCGGGTTTTCGGATCGCGCAGCGCCCCGGGGGTCTCGGCCACCCTGGCCACCGGATCGGAGGCGAGCGCCCGGTTCAGCGCGTCCTCGCTCTGGCGCATGGCGGCGGCACGGGGATTGGGGGAAACGCGCACACCACTTGCTGCGGCGTCGCTCGGCGCCGCGTGGCGGTGATGCCTGTGGCGCGCCATCGCGTCCTGCGGCGCCCCTGCCACCACGAGCGCGACGGCGAGGCTTGCGATCGAAATGATACGTCCTGACACGGCACCCTCTCGGTAACCATGGGAGCGAATGCCCGGACAACGCGCGACCCGGGCCCCGGTTCCAGCCGGCCGCATCGATGTGTTGACGATGGCTTAGACGCGGTGGGCGCGTCAGAGCGGCCGGCGCCGGTAATGGTAGCGCGACAGTTCGGTGACAAAGCCGAGCTGGCGGTAGAGCGAGCGCCCGCCCGCATTGGCGGTCTCGACCTGCAGGCAGGCGCAGCTTGCCTCGTTCAGCCGCGCCCAGTGCAGCAGCGCGCCCGACAGGCGGCGGCCATAGCCGGCGCCGCGATGGCGCGGGTCGGTGATCACCGATTCGCACACCATCATGTCGCCGTCGAGCACGCCGCAGGCCAGCGCCACCGCCTCGCCGCCGACAGTGAGCGCGGCGAAGCCGGCCGGCAGCGCGATCGACGTCATGATGTCGTCGAAGGTCGCGCTCTGTTCGTCGCTGCGCCCCTGCATCCTGTTGAGCGCGGCGAGCCAGCCGTCCTCGAGGTCGGTGACGATGCTGACGGCGGGATCGGGCTTCACCGCCAGCGCATCGAGCGCGGCGAACAGCACGTGGCTTTCGCCCTCCGCGACGAAGCCGAACCGCTCCAGCGTGCGATCGACCTCGGCGTCGAGCAGCGACGGCACGCGGATGATCATCGGCAGGTCGTGCAGGCTAAACAGGTTCTCGAAATACTGCAGCGTCGCGCCGGCGATGCGCGCTTCGGCATGCAACGGATTGGCGGAATTGGCGCGCCGGCTGAGGCCGTTGGCGAAGCGCATCACCCAGCCGTCATGTACCACGCTGAACAACGCGGGCCAGGCATTGAGGCAGGCATGTTCCGCGTGCCAGCGCCGCCGATCTGAAATCCCTGCATTATCCACTGCAATCTCCTCTCAGGGATTTCAGATCGAAAGCGGCGCTGGAATTTTATTTTGCTCGTGCCCTTTGCTTTTCGAAGTTCGTGAAACGAGTCTGCCGCGATGTATGACGAACTTCGAAAAGCGGGCACCAGCCGCGCGGATGCGGCATCGATCAGGCCCCGATCGCCGCCGCGATGGCCTGCAAGGCGGCGTCCGCCTTGGAGCCGTCCGGACCGCCGGCCTGGGCCATGTCGGGCCGGCCGCCGCCGCCCTTGCCGCCAAGCGCCTCGGAGGCGACGCGGACCAGGTCGACCGCGCTATAGCGCGCCACCAGGTCCGGCGTGACGCCGACCACGACGCCGGCCTTGCCGTCCTCGGTGACGCCGACGATCGCCACCACGCCGTTGCCGACCTGCTTCTTGCCGTCGTCGGCGAGGCTCTTGAGATCCTTCATCTCGATGCCCTGCACGGCGCGGCCAAGGAACCGGACATCGCCGATGGTGCGGATGTCGGCGCCGTGACTGGCGCCATTGGCGCCGCCGCCCATGGCGAGCTTCTTGCGGGCGTCCGACAGCTCGCGTTCGAGCTTCTTGCGCTCCTCCATCAGGGCGGCGATGCGCGCCGGCATGTCGTCGAGGGTGACGCGCAGTTCGCCAGCCGCGGCCTTGGCGGTGGCAATGGTGGCATTGGCGTGCTCGCGCGCGTAGCGTCCGGTCAACGCCTCGATGCGGCGTACGCCGGACGACACCGCGCTCTCGCCGAGCACCGAGATCAGGCCGATGTCGCCGGTGCGCCGCACATGGGTGCCCCGCACAGTTCGACCGACCAGCCGAGCATATTGCCTGAACCTTTCCCCATCGATACCACGCGCACCTCGTCGCCGTATTTCTCGCCGAACAGTGCGCGGGCACCGGAGGCGCGGGCGTCGTCGACCGCCATCGAGCGCGTCGTCACCGGCTCGTTCTCCAGCACGACGTCGTTGGCGATGTCCTCGACCTTGCGCAATTCCTCCGCCGTGATCGGCTTGGGATGGGCGAAGTCGAAGCGCAGCCGATCCGGCGCCACCAGCGAGCCGCGCTGGGCGATGTGGTCGCCGAGCACCTGGCGCAGCGCCTCGTGCAGCAGATGCGTGGCGGAGTGGTTGGCGCGAATCGAGGTACGGCGGGTGTGGTCGACGTCGAGCGCGAGCGGCATGCCCACCCGCAGCGTGCCGAGCTCGACCTTGCCCACATGCACGTAGAGGTCGCCGGCCTTCTTCTGGGTGTCGGTGACGGCAAAGCGCGCGCCCTCCGCCGACAGCACGCCGGTGTCGCCGACCTGGCCGCCGGATTCGCCGTAGAACGGCGTCTGGTTCAGCACCACGGTGCCGGTCTCGCCGGCCTTCAGGCTGTCGGTCTCCTTGCCGTCCTTGACCAGCGCCGCGACCACGCCTTCGGCGCGCTCGGTCTCGTAGCCCAAAAATTCAGTGGCGCCGAGCTTCTCCCGCAGCGGAAACCAGACCGCCTCGGTGGAGGCTTCGCCGGAACCGGTCCACGAGGCGCGCGCGGTGGCGCGCTGCTTTTCCATGGCGGCGTTGAAGGCGTCGAGGTCGACGTCGATGCCGCGCGAGCGCAGCGCGTCCTGGGTCAAGTCGAGCGGAAAGCCGTAGGTGTCGTAGAGCGTGAACGCGGTCTCGCCCTTCAGCCGGTCGCCGGTCTTCAGCGCGCGGGTCTCCTCGTCGAGGATCGACAGGCCCCGCTCCAGGGTCTTGCGGAAGCGGGTCTCTTCCAGCCGCAGCGTTTCCTCGATCAGCGCCTCCGCGCGCACCAGCTCCGGATAGGCCTGGCCCATCTCGCGCACCAGCGCCCACACCAGGCGGTACATCAGCGGCTCGCGGGCGCCGAGCAGCTGGGCGTGGCGCATGGCGCGGCGCATGAT
>JBKQQE010000597.1:0-7332 GCA_052326245.1 Xanthobacteraceae bacterium
CGGGAGACCTTAGTCCTAGCGATCCGTCGGAGACGGATCGCGCTGCCCGGCCATGACGGATCGATAGGTCATCCGATCTGGATCACGCTCAGCGCGGCAGCGTGGTCGATCCCATCAGGAACTGGTCGATCGAGGCGGCGCATTGCCGGCCCTCGCGGATCGCCCACACCACCAGCGATTGCCCGCGGCGCATGTCGCCGGAGGAAAACACCTTCGGCACCGAGGTCTGATAGTCGGCGGTGGCCGCGCGCACGTTGCCGCGCGGATCGAGGTCGACGCCGAGCGTCTTCAACAGGCCCTCGTGCACCGGATGCACGAAGCCCATCGCCAGCAGCACCAGATCGGCCTTCAGCTCGAATTCGCTGCCGGGGACCGGCTGCATGCGCGCGTCGACCTTGACGCATTGCAGGCTGGTGACCTTGCCGTCGGCGCCGGAGAACTTCCGCGTCAGCACCGCGAAGTCGCGCGCCGCGCCTTCCTGGTGGCTGGACGAGGTGCGCATCTTCAGCGGCCAGTTCGGCCAGGTCAGCTGCTTGTCCTCGCGCTCCGGCGGCTGCGGCATGATCTCGAGCTGGGTGACAGACGCCGCGCCCTGGCGGTTGGAGGTGCCGATGCAGTCCGAGCCGGTGTCGCCGCCGCCGATCACGACGACATGCTTGCCGCTGGCGAGGATCTCCCTGACGCCGCCGAGCGGCTCCTGGCTGACGCGACGGTTTTGCTGCGGCAGGAAGTCCATCGCGAAATGGATGCCGTCGAGATCGCGGCCGGGCACCGGCAGGTCGCGCGGCGCCTCGGCGCCGCCGGTGAGCGCAACGGCGTCGTACAGCCGCAGCAACTCGTTGGGGTCGACGCCGCCGGCGCCGCCCACGGCGCGGCCGTAGTGGAAGGTGACGCCCTCGGCCTCCATCTGCGCGACCCGGCGGTCGATGATGCCCTTCTCCATCTTGAAGTCGGGGATGCCGTAGCGCAGCAGGCCGCCGGCCTTGGCGAATTTCTCGTAGACGTGGACGTCGTGTCCGGCGCGCGCCAGCTGCTGGGCGCAGGCCAGCCCCGCCGGGCCCGATCCCACCACGGCGACCTTCTTGCCGGTCCTGTGCGCGGGCGCCTCGGGCTTGAGCCAGCCCGAGTCCCAGGCGCGGTCGACGATCGCGCATTCGATGGTCTTGATGGTGACCGGATTGTCGTCGATGTTCAGCGTGCAGGAGGCCTCGCACGGCGCCGGACAGATCCGGCCGGTGAATTCCGGGAAATTGTTGGTCGAGTGCAGCGTCCGCGACGCCTCTTCCCAGTTGCCGTTGTAGACGAGGTCGTTCCAGTCCGGGATCTGGTTGTTGACCGGACAGCCGGGCGTTCCCGGCGCCACCGAACCGGTGCCGTGGCAATAGGGGATGCCGCAGTTCATGCAGCGCGCCGCCTGGTCGCGCAGTTCCCTCTCGGAGAGCGGAAGCACGAACTCGCGGTAGTTCTTCAGCCGCTCGGCGACGGGCGCGTAGGCGCGATCGCTGCGGTCGAATTCGAGAAAGCCGGTAATCTTGCCCATGGAAACGTCTGCCCTGGAATTTACGCGCCGATGGCGATCTTCGGTTCTTCGGATTCGCGCTTCTTCAGTTCCTTGAGCGCGCGGCGGAACTCGATCGGCATCACCTTGCGGAACTTGCGCAGCGAATTCTTCCAATCGGCTAGAATTTCGGTGGCGCGGCTCGAGCCGGTCAGCTTGGCATGGCGCGTGATCAGCACGTGCAGCCGCTCGACGTCGTCGCCGGTGAGGTTCGTGAGCACGTCGACCTTGCCATGCGCCTCGAGATCGCCGCTCTGGTGGAAGGCGTTCTCGCTGAGCATCTCTTCCGACAGCACCGGCTCGAGTTCGACCATCGACATGTTGCAGCGCTTTTCGAAGCTGCCGTCCTCGTCCAGCACATAGGCGACCCCGCCCGACATGCCGGCGGCGAAGTTGCGGCCGGTGCGGCCGAGCACCACGACGACGCCGCCCGTCATGTATTCGCAGCAGTGGTCGCCGGCGCCCTCGACCACCACCACCGCGCCGGAATTGCGCACGGCGAAGCGTTCGCCGGCGATGCCGCGGAAATAGCAGTCGCCGGCGATGGCGCCGTACATCACGGTGTTGCCGACGATGATCGATTCCTCGGGCACCACCCCGGAGTTCGCCGGCGGACGCAC
The DNA here is from genome assembly GCA_052326245.1 of Xanthobacteraceae bacterium. Taxonomy (GTDB): domain Bacteria; phylum Pseudomonadota; class Alphaproteobacteria; order Rhizobiales; family Xanthobacteraceae; genus Bradyrhizobium_A. The sequence goes on from JBKQQE010000597.1 coordinate 2,179, forward strand.
GATGATGCGGCCGCCCGACAGCCCCTTGCCGACATAGTCGTTGGCTTCGCCCTCGAGTTCGAAGGTGACGCCGCGCGCCAGCCAGGCGCCGAACGCTTGGCCCGCGGTGCCCTTCAGCTTGACGTGGATGGTGTCCGCCGGCAGGCCCTCGTGGCCGAAGCGGGTGGCGACGACGCCGGACAGCATCGCGCCGGCGCTGCGGTTGGTGTTGTTGATCTCGGCCTCGATCCTCACCGGTGCGCCGCGGTCGAGCGCCGGCTGGGCCTCGGCGATCAGCCTGCGGTCGAGCACCTTCTCGAGGTGATGATCCTGCGGCTCGGTGTGGAAGATCTTCACCCCTGCGGCCGCCTTCTGCTTGAAGAAAAGCTTGGAGAAGTCGAGGCCCTTGGCCTTCCAGTGCGCCACCAGCGCGTTCTGGTCGAGTAGCTGGCTCTGGCCGATCATCTCGTCGAAGGAGCGGTAGCCGAGCGACGCCATGATCTCGCGCACTTCCTCGGCGACGAAGAAGAAGTAGTTGATGACGTGCTCGGGCTGGCCGACGAAACGCTTGCGCAGCACCGGATCCTGGGTCGCGACCCCGACCGGGCAGGTGTTGAGGTGGCACTTGCGCATCATGATGCAGCCCGCGGCGATCAGCGGCGCGGTGGCGAAACCGAACTCGTCGGCGCCGAGCAGCGCGCCGATCACGACGTCGCGGCCGGTGCGGAAGCCGCCGTCGACCTGCACCACGATGCGGCTGCGCAGCCGCTCGCGCACCAGCGTCTGGTGGGTCTCGGCGAGCCCGATCTCCCAGGGGCTGCCGGCGTGCTTGATCGAGGTCAGCGGGCTCGCGCCGGTGCCGCCCTCGAAGCCCGAAATCGTGACGTGGTCGGCGCGCGCCTTGGCGACGCCGGCCGCCACCGTGCCGACGCCGATCTCGGACACCAGCTTGACCGAGACCTGGCCGTCCGGGTTGACGTTCTTGAGGTCGTAGATCAGCTGCGCCAGGTCCTCGATCGAATAGATGTCGTGGTGCGGCGGCGGCGAGATCAGGCCGACGCCGGGCGTGGAATGGCGCACCCTGGCGATGGTGGCGTCGACCTTGTGGCCGGGCAGCTGGCCGCCCTCGCCGGGCTTGGCGCCCTGGGCCATCTTGATCTGCATCATGTCGGAATTGACGAGGTATTCCGTCGTCACCCCGAACCGCCCGGAGGCGACCTGCTTGATCGCCGAGCGCATCGAATCGCCGTTCGGCATCGGCTTGAAGCGGTCGGCTTCCTCGCCGCCCTCGCCGGTGTTCGACCTGCCGCCGATCCGGTTCATGGCGATCGCGAGCGTGGTATGGGCCTCGCGCGAGATCGACCCGAACGACATCGCGCCGGTGGCGAAGCGCTTGACGATCTCCTTGGCCGGTTCGACCTCGGCGAGCGGCACCGGCTTGCGCTTGTCTTCCTCGGCGCTCTTGATCCGGAACAGGCCGCGAATGGTCAAGAGCCGCTCGCTCTGCTCGTTGAGAATCTTGGCGAACGCCTTGTAGCGGTCGAGCGAGTTGCCGCGCACCGCGTGCTGCAGCGCCGAGACCGATTCAGCGGTCCAGGCGTGATCCTCGCCGCGGGTGCGGAAGGCGTATTCGCCGCCGACGTCGAGCGCGCCCTTGAACACCGGGGAATCGCCGAACGCCTCGGTGTGGCGGCGCACGGTTTCCTCGGCGATCTCGGCGAGGCCGACGCCCTCGATGCGGGTGTGGGTGCCGGCGAAATACTTGCCGACGAAATCGGCCTTCAGGCCGACCGCGTCGAAGATCTGCGCGCCGCAATAGGACTGGTAGGTCGAGATGCCCATCTTGGACATCACCTTCATCAGGCCCTTGCCGATCGACTTGATGTAGCGCTTGACGATCTCCTTGTCCTCGAGCTTCGCCGGAAGCTTGTCCTTCATGGCGACGATGGTCTCGAAGGCGAGGTACGGGTTGATCGCTTCGGCGCCGTAGCCGGCCAGGCAGGCGAAGTGGTGCACCTCGCGCGGTTCGCCCGACTCGACGACGAGCCCGACCGAGGTGCGCAGCCCGGTGCGGATCAGGTGGTGATGCACGGCCGCGCAGGCCAACAGCGAGGGGATCGGAATCCGGTCGGTGCCGACCATGCGGTCGGACAGGATGATGATGTTGACGCCCTCGCGCACCGCCGCTTCGGCGCGGCCGCACAATTCGTCGAGCACCTGGTCCATGCCCGCGGCGCCGAGGCCGGCGTGGAAGGTGGCGTCGAGCGTGCGCGAGCGGAAATGCGAATCCGCGATCTCGGAGATCGACCGGATCTTCTCCAGGTCGGCGTCGGTCAGGATCGGCTGGCGCACCTCGAGCCGCTTGGAGCGCGACATGCCTTCGATGTCGAACAGGTTCGGCCGCGGGCCGATGAACGACACCAGGCTCATCACGATCTCGTCGCGGATCGGGTCGATCGGCGGATTGGTGACCTGGGCGAAGTTCTGCTTGAAATAGGTGAACAGCTGCTTGGGCCGGTCCGACAGCGCCGAGATCGGCGTGTCGGTGCCCATCGAGCCGGTGGCCTCTTCGCCGAGCGAGGCCATCGGCTGCAGCAGGATGCTGAGGTCTTCCTGGGTGTAGCCGAACGCCTGCTGGCGATCGAGCAGCGGCAGGTTGGAGCGCGCGCCGATGCTGGTGGCGTCCTGCTGGTCCTCGAGCACGATCTGGGTGCGGTCGAGCCACTCGCGATAGGGATGGCTGTCCGCCAGCGAGGCCTTGATCTCGTCGTCGGGAATCAGGCGGCCCTGTTCGAGGTCGACCAGCAGCATCTTGCCGGGCTGCAGGCGCCACTTGGTGACGATCTGGTCTTCCGGAATCGCCAGCACGCCCATTTCGGACGCCATCACGATCCGGCCGTCGCGCGTCACCAGATAGCGCGCCGGGCGCAGCCCGTTGCGGTCGAGCGTGGCGCCGATCTGGCGGCCGTCGGTGAAGGCGATCGCGGCGGGGCCGTCCCACGGCTCCATCAGCGCGGCGTGGTACTCGTAGAAGGCGCGCCGGCGCTCGTCCATCAGCGGATTGCCGGCCCAGGCCTCCGGGATCATCATCATCACGGCATGCGGCAGCGGGTAGCCGCCCTGCACCAGGAATTCGAGGCCGTTGTCGAAGCAGGCGGTGTCCGACTGGCCCTCGTAGGAGATCGGCCACAGCTTCTCGATGTCCTCGCCGAACAGCGTCGACGAGACCGAGGCCTGGCGCGCGGCCATCCAGTTGACGTTGCCGCGCAGCGTGTTGATTTCGCCGTTATGGGCGATCATGCGGTAGGGATGCGCCAGCGACCAGGTCGGGAAGGTGTTGGTCGAGAACCTCTGGTGCACCAGCGCCAGCGCCGACTCGAAATCCGGCTCGCTGAGGTCGGGATAGTACTTGCCGAGCTGGTCGGCGAGGAACATGCCCTTGTAGACCACCGTGCGGCACGACATCGACACCGGATAATAGCCGGCCAGCGCGCGTTCGCGGCGCCGGTAGATCGCGTTCGAGATCGCCTTGCGCAGGATGTAGAGCCGGCGTTCGAAGTCGTCCTCGCTGGCGTCGTCGGTGCGCCCGATGAAGATCTGCATGTGGTTGGGTTCGGTCGGCTTGACCGTCTCGCCGAGCGAGGAGTTGTCGGTCGGCACGTCGCGCCAGCCCAACAGCTGCAGCCCTTCCGCCTTGATCTTCTCGGCGATGATGCTCTTGATCACCTCGCGCCAGGGCTTCTCGCGCGGCATGAACAGCGCGCCGACCGCGTAATGCCCCGCCGCCGGCAGCGTGAAGCCGAGCTCGCGCGCCTTGCGCGCGAAGAAGGCGTGCGGGATCTGCACCAGGATGCCGGCGCCGTCGCCGGCGCGCGGGTCGGCGCCGACCGCGCCGCGATGCTCGAGGTTGCACAGGATCGACAGCGCGTCGGTGACGATCTTGTGGGTCTTGCGGCCCTTGATGTCGGCGATGAAGCCGACGCCGCAGGAATCCTTTTCCAGGCTGAGATCGTAAAGCCCCTCGGACGGCGGGCGCCCGCTGATCTCGGACCAGGTCGGCTCGGCGGCGGTGGCGCGCGCGACGGCGGACGGTTTCGGAGTCTGTTCCGCCGACAGCATGCTGGCTCCGGTCGTGCCGCGCTCCAACCCTGATCCGTTCATGTCCACCCTCTCACCCCGGCAAGCCCTACAGTCGCAGGACGCATCGCCACCGGCGCAGCTTCGGCGCGGCGGGCACCGCTTCGATCCCGCATCGCACCGGCCCGAGCCATTTTAGGAGACGCTTTTTCGACGCCCGCCGGCCCCGGCGTGGCATCTTGAGAACTCTCCGTCGTCGCGTCGTCGACGAAGCGCCGGTTGCCCGGCCAAATGGGACAGCCGTGCTGTCCTAGCTTCGACCTTGCCAAATTTTTTTCTATCACACAAGCGCGTGAGAGTCCTTGCCCCTGTGCGGCTATGCGGCGGGCATCATGCCTCTTTTGCGCCCAGCTTTCGGGCGGATGCGCCGTGATCCGGCCCAAGGACCGCCGGATTCCACGACGACGCTCGGCTAACCGTCGGCCTGCCATGGCGGGCGGCCTCTGGCGGGCGGAATTCAAGGGAGTCGAGCCATGACACGGGTCATTTGGGGTTGGGTTACGACGTCGGCCGTGGTGCTGGCCGCCACCGCCGTTCAGGCGCAGACGTTCGCGGCCGACGAGATCCGGCCGCCCTATTCCGAGATCCGGCCGCCTTATGCGGCGCAGGATCAGGTCGTGATCGGGCGCGGCCCCTACGCCGCGCTGCCGGTTCCCGGCGACTATGGCGGCTACGAAGAAGTGGTGCCGCCGTACCAGGCGGCCCGGGTGCTGCGCGCGATGGGCTACGAGCTCATCGGCGCGCCGGTCCGCCGGCGCTGGGTGTACATGGTGCCGGTCATCAATGCCGAGGGGATGGAAGGCCGGGCGCTACTGGACGTCCACACCGGGCGGATCCTGCGCTTCGTTCCCGCCGCCTATGGCGAGGAGGGGGCGGTCGGCGCCTATGGCCCGCCGGGTCCGCCGCCGATGCCGGCGCCCGAGCGCATGAACGCGCGCACGTCGCTGCGCCCGCCGGCGTCGGTGCCGCCGCACCTCGCCAGCCGCACGCCGCCCAAACCCGAGGCGCAGCCGGCCGCCGCCGCGCCGCAGCCGCAGC